>CAYNIS010000100.1:0-9969 GCA_964397055.1 uncultured Rhodospirillaceae bacterium
GGAACGCATCACCTCGACCAACAAGGGCTCGATCACCTCGGTCCAGGCGATCTACGTGCCGGCCGACGACCTGACCGACCCGGCCCCGGCCACCTCCTTCTCGCACCTTGATGCGACCACCGTGCTGAACCGCGCGATCTCCGAACTCGGCATCTACCCGGCGGTCGACCCGCTCGATTCGACGAGCCGCATTCTCGACCCGCTGGTTGTCGGCGAGGAGCACTACAACACGGCCCGCGAGGTCCAGCGCATCCTGCAGACCTACAAGTCGCTGCAGGACATCATCGCGATCCTGGGCATGGACGAGCTGTCGGAAGAGGACAAGCTGACCGTGTCGCGGGCGCGCAAGATCCAGCGCTTCCTGTCGCAGCCATTCCACGTCGCCGAGGTGTTCACCGGCACGCCGGGCCTGTTCGTCCCGCTCGAGGAGACCATCGCCGGCTTCAAGGCGGTCTGCGAGGGCCAGTACGACCACCTGCCGGAAGCCGCCTTCTACATGGTCGGCAACATCGACATGGCGGTCGAGAAGGCCCGCAAGATGGCCGCGGAAGCGGCGTGATCGCGGACAGCTACGAAGGAAGGGCCTGATCCATGGCCGACAAGTTCGAGTTCGAGCTGGTCTCGCCGGAGAAGCTGTTGATCTCCGAACCGGTCGACATGGTCGTCGTACCCGGCGGTGACGGCGATTTCGGCGTGCTGCCCGGGCACGCCGCCCTGATTTCGACGGTGCGTCCCGGCACCATCGAGGTCTATGAGGGCAAGACCGTCGCCCGCCGCATCTTCGTCCATGGCGGCTTCGCGGAGGTTACCCAGGAACGCTGCACGGTGCTGGCCGAACATGCCGAGGACCTGTCGGAGCTCAATCGGGGCGAGGCTGAAAGGTCGGTCAAGGACCTGGCCGAGGACCTGGCCGACGCCAAGGACGAGGTTGCCAAGGCCGGCATCGAGAAGCGCCTGAATGTGGCGCGCGCCCGCCTCGACAGCCTCAACCGGGCCTGACGCTCAACTCACCGTTCCGGTGCTTTCTGCTTGGCCGCCCCCCGATCCGGAGGGCGGCCTTTGCCTTCTAGGGGCCGCCTTGGCGAAGCTGCCATGTCCGCCGGCAGACCTGCCGTCAGACCATCCGGTTGAGGACCGGGGAGCCGAACAGGCGCCGGTGGAAGACGGCGGCGCCGATATGGGCAACCAGCAGCGCGCCCAGAACGATCGCCGCCACATCGTGGCAAAGCCGGGCGGCGTCGCCCAGGTCCGGGTTGAACGGCAGCGGCGGCAGCGTGACCACCCCGAACACCGGGATCGCCGCCCCGAACGCCGCGAGCTTCAGATAGCCCGAGACCGGAAGGGCTATCAGCACCGCATAGAGGCCGAGATGGGTGGCCAGCGCGGCGGCCCGGGCCCAGGCCGGCATGTCCGCGGGCAGGGCCGGCGTGGGCGTGGCGAGGCGCAGGGCGGCACGGACGACAACGACCGCCAGGATCACCACCCCAAGCGAAAGATGGGTGCGGATCGCGGCTTCGGCGACGCCGGGCCAGAACTCGTAGACGGTGGCGTTGAGTGCGGCACAGCCCACCTGGACGGCCACCAGAACGGCCGTCAGCCAGTGGATCAGGCGCAGCGGCAGGGTGTAGCGGTCGGGATCGGTCATTCGGAAAGGATGGCGGTGTAGTGGTCCAGCGGACAGGGCGACCGGCCGCCGCGTTCGCAGCGGAAATCTGACATGGCCCCGCCCTCGGCCACCTGCCAGATCGACGGCAGCGTGAAGGTGAAGTCGGTCGCCGCCGCCCGTGTGTGGCAGGACAGGCAGGACATCTGGTTGCGGGTGTCGAGACTGGGCCGGCCGGACGGGAACGACCCGTAGAGCCATTTGCCGTCGACACGCTCCTTGTGGAAGACGGTGGAGCGCCGACCGGGACTGTAATAGGTCTCCATCAGGATGCGCGTCCCGTCGGGCAGGTCCCCGCCCGGGGCCGTTTTCTCCAGCGACGCGCGGTCGATCAGCATGCGCCGATAGGTGCCGTCGCTGCGCTGGACGATCGCGTAGGGGACGACGTCGATCCCGTGGTCGTCAGCGTTCTCGACCGGCGTGTCGGATGCGTGCGTGGTCCCGACTTGCCCGCCTGCCAGGCCGGCCACACCGACCAGCGCAGCCATCACCCAAATCCAGCGCAGCATCCCGACCGTCGCCTCCCCTTGCCGTGGCGGAGAGAGGTCGCGCGACACTTTTGCAATCCTAGGCCGACCCTGACGCTATGGTTTCGATGTCGGCGCGCCGTCCTCTCCCCGGTTCCTTTCGAGAACCCACCGGCCTAGCCTTGTCGGCGAACACGATCCCTCCTCCTGGAGACGCTTCCCATGCCCGGACCCCTGGACGGCTTTCGCGTCGTCGACATGACCACGATGATCTCCGGCCCCCTCGGTGCGATGATTCTCGCCGACCAGGGCGCTGACGTGATCAAGGTCGAAACGCCGAACGGCGGCGATCACACCCGCCATGTGGCGACCCGCCGTGGCGGCTTCTCCGCCTCCTTCCTGAACAACAACCGCAACAAGCGGTCGATTGCGATCGACATCAAGTCGACGGCCGGCCTGGAGGCCGTGAAGAAGCTGATCCAGGGGGCTGATGTCCTGATCCAGAACTTCCGCCCCGGGGTGATGGACCGCCTTGGCCTGGGCTACGCGGCGATGTCCGAACTCAACCCGGGCCTCGTCTATGTCTCGATCGCCGGCTTCGGGTTCCAGGGGCCGTACGCCAGGAAGCCGGTGTTCGATCCGCTGATCCAGTCGCTCACCGGCCTCACCACCGTCCAGGCCGGCAATGACGGCGAACGCCCGCGCCTGATCCGCACCATCCTGCCGGACAAGCTGACCGCCTTCACCGTGTCCCAGGCGGCGACCTCGGCACTTCTCGCGCGCAGCCGGTCGGGCCAGGGCCAGCACGTCCAGCTTTCCATGTTCGACAGCGTGCTCGCGTTCCTGTGGGCGTCGGACATGGGCGGCCACACCTTCGTCGGCGACGAAATGCAGGTCGAAGCGGCCCAGAGCTTCATCGACCTCATCTACGAGACCGCCGACGGCTTCATGAGTGTCGCGGTCATGCGCCACAAGGAATGGGTCGGCCTCGCCCGCGCGGTCGAGCGGCCGGACTGGCTCGACGATCCGCGTTTCCAGGACACCCAGGGGCTGGAGCTGCACAAGAACGAGCGCCTCGCCATGACCCAGGAGGCGCTGAAGACGCGCACGACGGGCGAATGGATCGAGCGGCTGACGGCCCAGGACGTGCCTTGCGCCCCGGTCCTGACCCGCACCCAGGTCCGCCAGCACCCGCAGACCCTGGCGAACGAAATCCTGCTGGAAACCGACCACCCGCAGGCCGGCCGCCTGCGCCAGACCCGCAATCCCGCGCGCTTCCTCGGCACGCCGACCGCCCATCGCGGCGGAGCACCGCTGCTGGGCGAGCAGACGCGCGAGGTATTGGCGGAGATTGGCCTCGACCAGGAGGAGATTGATCGGGTACTGGCCGAAGGGATTGCAATCGAACCCGACCCTGAAGCGGGAACCAGTGCCGCGGAGGCCGCCGAATGATCGATTTCTACTACGCCGCGACCCCCAACGGCTGGAAGGTCGCCATGATGCTGGAGGAATGCGGGCTCGGCTACACGACCCACCTCCTCAACCTCGCCCAGGGCGACCAACTGACGCCGGAATTCCTGGCGATCAGCCCGAACGCAAAGATGCCGGCGATCGTCGACCATGACGTGGCGGGCGACCCGGTGCCGGTGTTCGAGAGCGGGGCGATCCTCTGGTACCTGGCCCGCAAGACCGGGAAGTTCATGGCGACCGGCCCCTTGGCGGAGAAGGAAACGCTGGAATGGCTGTTCTGGCAGGTCGGCAACCAGGGGCCGATGGCCGGCCAGCTGAGCCACTTCGTCAACTACGCGCCGGACGGCCAGGATTACGGCAAGAAGCGCTATCGCGGCGAGTATGACCGCAATCTCGGCGTGCTCGAACGGCGCCTCGACGGGCGGGACTGGATCGTCGGCGACAGCTATTCGATCGTCGACATGATCGCGTTCCCCTGGGTCCTGATCGCCAAGCCGCTGACCGCCAGCCTGGAGGAGTTTCCCAACGTCAGCCGCTGGCGCCAGGCGATCAAGGACCGCCCGGCGGTCCAGAGGGCCGTGGCCCTGAAAAAGCCCGACCCGAACGCACCGAAGGCGACCGCGTCGAACAACAACGTGCTGTTCAACCAGAACGCCTCGATCTTCAAGAAGGCCTGAGCAACCTGTGGCTTCAAGAAGGCCTGAGCAACCTGTGGCTTCAAGAAGGCCTGAGCGGCACGTGCCCACGCCGCCGACGATCGCGCAGCTTTGCCGCTACCCGGTCAAGTCGATGGCCGGCGAGCGCCTGGAGGCGGCGGAGGTCACACCGACCGGCCTTGCCCATGACCGCGCCTGGGTGGTCGTGGACAGCGTGGGTGCAGTGCTGACCGCCCGGCAGAAGAACCTCCTCTTCGAATGCCGGGCGACGGTGGCGGGCGATCGGGTCCTGGTGACCCTGCCCAACGGATCGGGCGGGCCGGCGGGAGAGCCTGAGACCGACCGCGCCCTTTCCGACTTTCTGGGGGAGCCGGTGCGCCTCGCTCCGGCCCCAGGCGGTGCCGCCCCCGATGTCGCGGCAGTGGACATCCTGACCGAAAGCTCGCTCCGGCATCTGGCGGCCCTTGCACCGGCGAGCGCCATCGATGTTCGGCGCTTCCGCCCCAACCTCCTCGTCGCGGCGGACGGTGATGGCCCCGTCGAGTCGGCCTGGATCGGCCGGACGCTCTCGGTCGGGTCCGCGCGCCTCACCGTGACCGAGGGCTGTGTGCGCTGTGTCATGACCACCATCGCCCAGCCGGCGATGGCTGAGGCGCCGGCCCTGCCCCGCGACCTTGCCGTCCTGAAGACGATCTCCGACCACCTGGGGCAGGTCTTCTCCATCTATGCCGGGGTCCTTCAGGCGGGGCGGGTTTCGGTCGGCGACACCCTGACCGTCTGCCGCGCAACAAACGGTCCCTCCCGATGACCGCATCGGCAACGCCAGCGCGCCACGACTGCTGGCTTGCGCAACAACCGCTCAAAGTTCCGCAGCGCACGCCTTGGTGCTAGACAACACGGCGCGAAAGCCGGACGTTTCGTTTTCTCTCAACGTCTGGCCTGGAGGGCCCGCGCGCATGTTGGACATGACCGCCTTCGCCCTTGGGCGCCTGCGGAGGCCGCTTGATCGCGGCACCGCCATCGACCTGGCCTGACGCTAGGTCGCGAGGATTCCACAGATGACCGTCTTTCCCGCCGTTCAGCGCCTTTCCGTTCGCTAGCTGCGGTCGGCCCCGATCCGGGCCCGGCTGAGCTGCCGGAGCGCCCCTTGATCGGAGCCAATCATGACCTCCCCGCATACCCCGTCCGCTGGCCTTGAGGGCGAAGCCCACGCCGCCGGCAGCGACAAGCACCAGACCGACCACACCCAGCCGGCGGCTGACGCCTACCACCGGCATGGCCTGGATCGTGCCGACGGCCTGAAGAACACCGTCGGTGTGGCGCGTGCCTTCGCCTTCTGTTGGCACTACTGGCGCCAGCACCCGCGCTCGCTGGCCGTGCTCTCAGTCGCCGGCACTCTTGGACCCCTGATCCTGGATGTCGGCGGACCGGTCGCCACCGGCTATCTGATCGACGCGCTGGAACAGGGTGTCGTCCAGGGCGACCGCAACGCCGCCGACCCGCTCTTCTGGCTCGCCCTCTACATTGCCGCGACCGCGACCTATGTCGTCATGCGCCACATCGGCGAGTATGTCTGGATCAGGCTCGCAGCCCGGGTGATGCATGAGCTGACCCAGGATGCGTTCCGCCGCGTTCAGGTATATTCCACCGACTGGCACGCCAACCACTTCGCCGGCTCGACCGTGCGCTCGATCACCCGCGGCATGTGGGCGTTCGATACCTTCGGCGACACGCTCTACATCAACCTCCTGCCGACCGCCGTGGTGCTGTGCGGGGTCACCCTGGCGCTGTTCGCGACCTTCCCGCTGGTCGGCGGGCTGGCAATCGGCTTCACGATCCTGTTCACCGCGGTCTCCATCGGCCTGGTGGAGGGCTGGGCGGCGCCGGCGCTTGCCCGCTCCAACGAGGCGGATACGGAGATCGGCGGCGCCCTTGCCGACGCCATCGGCGGCAACGCCGCGGTCAAGTCGTTCGCCGCAGAGCTGAGGGAGGAAGAACGCTTCGCCGGCGTCATGGAGGCGTGGCGGGCGGTCACCCTGGTCGCCTGGGGGCGCATGGTCTCGACCTCCTTCATCCAGGGCGCCTTGTGGGTCGGCTTCAAGGGCGCGGTGCTGGCGAGTGCCGTCTGGCTGTGGTCGACCGGGGCGGCCAGCGTCGGCGACGTGGTCTTCATCCTGATCTGCCACTATGTCATCGGCGGCTACCTGCGCGACATCGGCCACCACATCCGCAACCTGCAAAAGGCGGTGAGCGAGCTGGAGGACGTGGTGCTCTACGCCGCCCGGCCGATCGACATCGTCGACGCGCCCGACGCCAAGCCGCTGACCGTCGAGCGGGGGGAGATCACGTTCGACCAGGTGACCTTCGCGTATGCCGGGCAGAGCCGGGGGACCTACCGCGACTTCTCGATCACCCTGAAGGCCGGGGAGAAGGTGGCGCTGGTCGGCGTGTCAGGCAGCGGCAAGTCCACCTTCACCAAGCTCATCCAGCGCCTTTATGAGCTGGAGGGCGGGCGCATCCTGATCGACGGTCAGGACATCGCGCGCGTGACCCAGGCGAGCCTGCGCCAGGCGATCGCGGTGGTGCCGCAGGACCCGGCGCTGTTCCACCGCAGCCTCGCCCAGAACATCGCCTATGGCCGGCCAGACGCCGGGCGAGGGGAGGTTCTGGCGGCGGCCGGCCAGGCCCATGCCGACCGCTTCATCGACCAGCTCCCGCTCGGCTACGAGACGCTGGTCGGAGAGCGCGGGATCAAGCTTTCCGGCGGGGAGCGGCAGCGCATCGCGGTCGCCCGCGCGATCCTGGCGGCGACCCCGGTCCTGATCCTGGACGAGGCGACCAGCGCCCTCGACAGCGAGAGCGAGGCGATGATC
This sequence comes from uncultured Rhodospirillaceae bacterium, assembly GCA_964397055.1. GTDB lineage: Bacteria > Pseudomonadota > Alphaproteobacteria > CAYNIS01 > CAYNIS01 > CAYNIS01. The sequence continues at coordinate 7,130 of CAYNIS010000100.1, forward strand.
CAGGACGCGCTGGAAACCCTGATGGAGGGACGCACGACGATCATCATCGCGCACCGGCTGTCGACCATCCGCCATGTCGACCGCATCCTGGTGTTCGAGGATGGCCACGTGGTGGAGGACGGCAGCCACGACGCCCTGCTCGCCAACCCCTCCGGCCTTTATCGCCGGCTCTACGAGATCCAGGCGGGCGGCTTCCTGGTCGACCGCCCGGTGCAGCAACCTCTAGCGGAGCCGATCGAGGAGCAACGGGGGGTGGCATGAGCCGCCCTCTCGGTGCGGAGCTGACACGAGGCAACGGTAGGTCGCGCCAGCACGAACAGGCCGATGAGCGGGGAGGCAAGCGCCTCCCCGGGCTCCTGGCTTACCCTGCGGGCACTGGAGAGTGTACGTCAGTTTTTAAGGTACGTTTCTAGCGCATTTTCCAGCCAGACTGACCCGGTCTGGCGGTTCGAAAACTGCGCAACCTATTGAATCTGCGCGCAAATCGTCGTCGCAGACTGAACCAGTCTGCTCAGGATTTGCGCTAAGGACCGAAGTGGGGTGTTGTTCATGGAGCACTGCTGGTCGGTGGCACGAGGTTTCTGACAGGTGAAGCGAGGGCGATGTCATGGGGCAGCCAGCCACCAAGCCGATCCCAGTAGGCAAGCGGCGTATCAAGTGTCGGTGAGTAAATCATCCCATATTGCCGATACCGCCGCGCCGAGTGATCACAGTTGCTACCATGATTGCATTCGCAGATGGTTGTTCCTGCAGGCAAAGCTACGCTGCGGGTATTGCGTTGTCGATTGCGCGCCGTGCTTTCGTAGTATGGCAGCTGAGGACGGAACTCCAGCTGGACAACGCCCCGTCTATGGACATCGACTTTATCATCTGAGCCAATGAAGTAGCTCTCGTCGAAGCGGTCCCAGGGGCCATCCACCCACGGGGTGCTTCCTCCTTGAGCGTCCAGCAGGGATAGACCTGATGCCCAGCGGCGACTTCCATCCCTGTGGCCCAGGTTTGCGTGTGCAACGGGAGTGGTCTTTTCGTGCCAGTTCGTGATGTCGCGCCCGAGCCATTGCCCATATTCCTGATCGAGTTCTCGACCGACTTTGGAGATTGCGTCAACGTACCCGGGCATATCGCTCATGCAGACGGGTTGGTCCCAGGGGCCACCAAGGAGTTCGACGAGACGGTTGGCTTCTTCTAGTCGGTCTTGGCGCGGGCCCATGATGACGCGAACGTCAACCCGAACGCTTAGCTCCAACGGTGGTCCGCCGATCCATATCCATCCGAAGTCATCGGGCTGGCTGAGTGGCGTGTCCTCGGCGACTGGTTCCAGGGTCATGCCGTGATACTGGAAGGCGGCGTCGGCATTGTCGTACGCGGTCGGGGGGAGATAGGCATAGAGCGGCTGTTGGCGCTCAGCGTCCGGCGTGTAGAGCAGGGCCGGCAGGTATTCCTGTCTCGTCCAGCGACTGGTTCGGTATGCGAGTTGTCGGTGGATCACCGGCGGTTCTTTCCGTTGGGCCTCGATCCGAGCAGTGATCCCGTCAGGGCCCAAGCCGCAGATGGCCGGGTGGAGGACGATCACCGCCCCGCCGTCGGGCAACCGCTCACCCCAGGATGTAAGGCGCAGCCCAGGGTGGTTCTTGTGGCAGTTGATGATCCGGGTGATCGGGAAGGGCTCGCCGTCGACCTCCAGGTCGATGGTCAGGCGAAAGACCGGTTCCGGCCAGGTGTCCTTCCTCTCGCAGAAGTGATCATAGGCGGCACAGGCCTCGGCCATGCTGCGATAGCTCTCTGCCCGACCCGCCGCCGGCCAGCTGACAATGACCAGCTGACAATGAACAGTGTCAGCGCTGACGCCATGACCATCCAGGTCGCTGCGTACCGTTTCATCTCTGCCTCCGTTGCTGCCGTGCGCGCGGACCATTGCCGCCTCTCGTCATCTAGCGGGGAGGGGCGGCAAACGGAGGGTTAGCACTCAGGCTGCCTGATTGCGCCTACCAGGGGGCTGTCGATCCGGGGCATTTGCTGTTCCGCCAAGGAGAGCCGCGGGAGGGTCTCCATCGGATCAGCGACCGTCGTGCGGCAGGACTACCGAGCGGACGATCGGAGGGCGCTGGCGGCTGCGGGCACGGGGTGGCGCGCGAGAGGCTGAGTCCGCGGCGGGATTGCGCGGCAGGTCCGGGGAACCGCGCAACCCGACAAGAAGTACCGATTTCCGGCAAGACGCAACGTTGCATCGCGCCGGCGGTTGGCCCGGTTACTCCCCGAACTTGCCGCCGCGGCCGGCGCCGGCGGCGAAGCGGGCGGCGCCCTTGACGCCTTCGGCCGCAACCGCCTGGTAGGAATTCACGAACTCGTCATGGATCGCCTGTTCAACCGGCTTGTCGAACTGCCGGTAGGTCGAGGCGCGGTCGAGGTTCATGCACAGCTGCGGGAAGGCCGCGACCTGGCGCGCCAGCGCCTCGGCGGCCATGCGCGCCTCACCGGTCGGAACCACCCGGTTGGCAAGGCCCATCGCATAGGCCTCGTCGGCCTCGACCGGGCGGCCGGTGAGGATGAGATCGAGGGCCCGGCCCTGGCCGACGATGCGCGGCAGGCGCACCGTGCCACCGTCGATCAGCGGCACGCCCCAGCGCCGGCAATAGATGCCGAAGATCGCACTCTCGGAAACCACGCGAAGGTCGCACCACAGGGCGAGTTCCATGCCACCCGCGACCGCATGGCCCTCCACCGCCGCGATCACCGGCTTCGAGAGCATCATTCGGCTGGGCCCCATCGGCCCGTCACCGTCGACCCGATGGCGCTTGCGCCTCGCTCCGCTGGCGACGGCCTTCAGGTCCGCACCGGCG
>CAYNIS010000101.1:0-9878 GCA_964397055.1 uncultured Rhodospirillaceae bacterium
GCATCGTCTCGCTCCTGCCGCGGCGCCGGCAAACGCTGATGTTCTCCGCCACGCTGGCACCGGAAATCCGCCGGTTGGCTTCCGCGTTCCTGGAAGAGCCGGAAGAAATCCACGTCGCCCCGCCGGCGTCGCCCGCGGAAACCGTGGTCCAGGGCTTGGCGGTGGTCGACGGCGACGACAAGCGCCGCGCGCTGCGCCACCTGCTGGAGACGGAGGACGTCAAGAACGCCATCATCTTCTGCAACCGCAAGGTGGAGGTGAAGGCCCTGCACAAGTCGCTGGTCAAGCATGGCTTCGATGCCGGGGCACTGCACGGGGACATGGTTCAGTCCCTGCGCACCGAAACCCTGGACCGCTTCAAGAAGGGCGAAGTCCGGCTTTTGGTCTGTTCGGACGTCGCCGCCCGCGGTCTCGACATCCAGGGCCTTTCGCACGTCTTCAACTTCGATGTGCCCTACAATGCCGAGGACTATGTCCACCGCATCGGGCGCACCGGCCGTGCCGGCCGATCCGGCCGCGCGCTGATGCTGGCGACCCCGGACGACGCCAAGCTGGTGGGGGCCATCACGCGCATCATCAAGCGCGACATACCGGAGATCGGCCTCGACGGCTTTGCCGCCGTCAGCCTGGACGAGGCCGCCCCCAGGTCCGACCGGCGCAAGCGCCGAAGCACGGGTGACGAGGACGAGCGGCCCCGCCGGCAGCGCCGGGATCGTTCCGCAGAGCGGCCGGATGACCAGGCAGATGATCGGCGGGGCGGTCGCGTCTCCGAACAGTATGCGGATCGCCAGCCGGATCGGCCGGACGATGTCGACGATGCGCCACGTCCCCCGCGCCGCTCCCGGACCCAGGATCGGGGACGGGATGATGACCGCGACACTGCGCGCGACGGTGGGGCACGCGACGGCCGGGCACGCGACGGCGGGACGCGCTACGGTGGGACGCGCAACGGCGGGCGTGGCAGCCGCCACGACCCGGCCGACACGCCGGTCAAGGGATTTGGCGACGACGTGCCGGCATTCTTGAAGGTGCCGGCCCGCAAGACCGAGGAAACGGGAGCGGGTGCCGAGCCCGACTGATCTCGATCAATTCCTTGAGACCGACTTCAAGAACACTTGCCAAGTATCGGTAAAGGCGTCAAAACTGCCAGTTGACCAGGGTCATGGGGGACCCCGGTTGCTGATGGGGTCACGGGGGACCCCGGTCATGGTGGGGTCCCGGCGGACCCCGGGGGCATTTGGCGAAAATGATCGCTGGACGTCACGGCAACAACCGGGCGGCTGACGGAACGTCCACGGACGACCGCCGCAGCTTGCGCCGTGCCCTGCATGTGCTGACGCTCGCCGCCCTGCTCGGGGCCGGCCCTGCGTTCCTGCCCGCACCCGTCCACGCCCAGGACACCGCACCGGGGGCGGAAACGGGCGAGAACGAACCGGTCCAGTTGACCGCCAACGAGCTTGTCTACGACGAAGACACCGACGTGATCACTGCCCAGGGGGCGGTCGAACTGATCCAGGGCGACCGCGTGCTGCTGGCGGACAAGGTGATCTACGACCGCACCGCGGAAATGGTGGTGGCGATCGGCAACGTCGTTCTCCTTGAACCGACGGGAGAGGTGTTCTTCGGCGACTTCGTCGATCTGAACGAGGACCTGGGCGAAGGCTTTGTCGACGGGGTCAGCGGCGTCCTCGCGGAGAATGTCCGCTTCATCGCCCAAACCGGCGAACGTACCGATGGCGGCCGCTTCATGCGGATGGAACGCGCCGTCTATTCGCCCTGTGCGTTGTGCGAGAACGAGCCGGACAAGCCGCCGCTGTGGCAGTTGCGGGCCCGCACGGTCACCCATGACCGCGAGACCAAGGACATCACCTATCGCGACGCCTTCCTGGAACTGGGCGGCGTGCCGGTCGCCTACACGCCGTTCCTGCGCCACCCGGATCCGACGGTCGAGCGCCGGTCCGGCTTCCTCGCCCCGCGCGTCGGCTTCGCGACCGACCTCGGGTTCGAGGTTCGGCCACGCTACTACTGGTCGATCTCTCCGGATTTCGACGCGACCTTCGGCGCCGGGTTCTTTTCCGAACAGCTTCCCGTCGTCAGCGGCGAAGTGCGCAAGCGCTTCCAGAATGCCGAGGTGAGTGCCAGCGGCAGCTTCACCCGATCCGACCGCTTCATCATCAGCGACGAACCGCAGCGCGCCGAGGGCAAGAGCTTTCGCGGGCACCTCTTCGCCGACGGGCGCATTGATCTGAGCGATCGCTGGCGTGGCGGCCTGGAGTTCCGCCGGACGACGGATGACAGCTATCTCCAGCAATACAGCTTTCCGTTCCGCGACGTCCTGGACAGCCGGCTGTTCGCGGAGGGCTTCAACGGCGACGACTATGCGCTGATCGAGGCCTATGACTTCCAGGACTTGCGTCCGAACTTCCCGGAAGAGCTGCCAACCGTCCTGCCGCTCGCCCAGTACGAGTTCCTGACCGATCCGGGCGACCTCCTTGGGGGGCGCGGCCGGATCGAAAGCAGCCTGGTGGGTCTCGCCCGCAGTGACGGCCCGGACATGACGCGGCTTGGCGTCGAGTTGGAATGGACGCGCGACTTCCTCCTGGACGCCGGCCTTCTGACGACGGTGGAGGCCCGTGTCCGTGGTGACGGGTACTACCTCAACGACCAGGACCCGCGGTTCTTCAACGACCCGGAGGAAGAGGAGCGGTTCGAGGGGCGGTTCTTCCCGCAACTCCACATCGTCTCCCGCTATCCGCTGGCGCGCGCGATCGGCTCGAGCCGGATCGTCGTGGAGCCGATCCTGGCGGCGACCACGGCACCACGCACGCTTGGCGGTGACGACATCCCGAACGAGGACAGCCTGGACATCGAGCTTGACGCCGGATCGCTGTTCTCGGCCAACCGGTTTGCCGGCGTCGACCGGCAGGAAGGCGGTCACCGGGTGACCTACGGCGGACGGGTGTCCCTGTTCGCGCCCAATGGCTTCGCCGGCCGTGTCTTCGCTGGTCAGAGTTATCGGTTCTCCGAGGGGCTCGACTTTCCGGACGGCACCGGTCTCGAAAACCAGCAGTCGGACCTGGTCGGCGATGTCCAGGTCGACCTGCCGACCGCCCCCAACCTGAACCTGCAGTACCGGTTTCGCATCGGCACCGAAGACTTCGAGCAGCGCCTGCACGACATCAACGTCGCCGGCGGCATCCCCGAGTTCAACGCCAATGTCGGCTACCTGTTCGTTGACGAGATCGAGGGGTCGGCAGTCACCACCACCCGGAACGAGTTGCGGGCCAGCGTCGCCTCCAACTTCGGGACCCGCTATTACAACTTCAGCGGTTTCACCACCCGCCGCATGGGATCCGACGCCCAGTTCCTCTCCTTCGGCGGTGCCATGACCTATGTCGACGAGTGCTTCACCTTCGAACTGGTCGGCACCCGGGACCTCACCGTCGATGATCGAGAGGGTGGCGGCCTTCCCGGTGTCTCGGTGTTCGCCCGGGTCGTGTTCACCACCCTCGGCGAATTCCAGACCAACAACCTCGTCAACTCGCTCGACAACTTCAACCGCTCCGACGACGGCTGAGCCCGGCCCATGTTCACCGTCGATCCGATGGTGCATCAGGCCGTCGCCTTGGCTCTCACCGTTGCGGCCGTGGTCCTGTTCGCCTGGGAACGCTGGCCGATGGAGCAGACCGCGGTCGCGATCCTGACCGCGGCCCTGATCTACGGCTCGCTGTTTCCGCTTGCCGGTGACGGCGGGGTCAACCTGATCGGCCCGGACCGCATTCTTGCCGGCTTCGCGAACCCCACCCTGATTGCCATTCTGGCCCTGCTCGTGGTCGGCCAGGGCATGGTCCAGACCGAAGCGCTTGCCGGCGTCATCGCGAGCCTGAGCCGGCTGGCCCGGCCGAGGCCGCACCTCGCGATCGCGATGACCCTGGTCGGCCTGACGACGTTGAGTGCGATGATGAACTCGACCCCGCTGGTCGTGCTCGGCATTCCGATCATCCAGGCTCTGGCGCGACAGGCGGACCGATCGACATCCAGCCTGATGCTGCCGCTGAGCTACGCCGCGATCCTGGGCGGCATGACGACCCTCATCGGCTCCTCGACCAACATGCTGGTCTCCAACGCGATGGTGGCAAACGGCCTGGAGGCGCTGGATTTCTTCGCCTTCACCCGGCCCGGTCTGATCCTGGCCGCGGTCGGCTTCACCTATGTCATCCTCGTCCTGCCCCGGCTCCTGCCCGAGCGTCAGACGCTGGCGGGAGAGATGCTGGGGGCCAACCGACAGTTCCTGGCCGAACTGGAAATCGCCCCGGACAGCCGCCTGATCGGCGAGAAGCCTGCGTCCGGCATGTTCCCGACCCTGCCCGGCCTCACCGTGCGCCTGGTCCAGCGCGGGCCCGTGCCGCTTCTGCCGCCGTTCGAGGACTATGAGATCCGGGCCGGCGACACACTGATCGTGGCCGCCACCCGCCAGACGCTGAGCGAGCTACTGGCCCGCAATCCGGGCAGCTTCCTGGAGGAGGTCGACCCGCCGGCCCGGCGCCCGCGCGACGGCGAGGCAGCCGGCCAGCCGGAACGGGTGATCGCGGAGGTGATGATCGCCCCGGCCTCCCGCCTTGCCGACCAGTCCCTCGAACAGGTCGCCTTCCACCCGCGCCTCGGCCGGCCGTCCGGGGTCCATGTCTTCGGCATCCAGCGCCGGGCGCGCATGGTACGCGGGCGCCTTGCCGACATCCGCCTGGAAGCCGGCGACGTGCTGCTGATCGCAGGCAGCACCGGGGCCGTGGAGGCTGTCCAGGACCCGTCCGACGTCATCCTGCTCGCCGGGTCCCAGCGCGAGATGCCGCTGCGCGATCGCCGCTTCCATGCGCTCGGCGTTCTGATCGGCACCGTCGCCATTGCCGCCATCGGCATCCTGCCGATTGCCGTCGCCGCGATCCTGGGCGCGGTCGTCTCCGTCGCCCTCGGCTGCCTCAACATGCGCCAGGCCCTGCGCGCCATCGACCGTCGGATCCTGTTCATGGTCGCAACAGCACTTGCCCTCGGCACGTTGATCGACGTCTCAGGGGCTGCCGCCCTGGTGGCGCGGTCGGCGGTTCTGGCGCTGGTCGACCCCAGCCCCCTGGTTGCCGCATCCCTGCTTTTCCTGGTGGTCGCGGTGGCGACCAACCTGATCTCCAACAACGCGTGCGCGGTGCTCTTCACGCCGCTTGCGCTCAACCTCGCAAGAGAGGTCAATGTCGACCCAGAGGTCTTTGGGATCACGGTGGTTTTCGCCGCCAACTGCTCGTTTGCGACACCCATGGGCTATCAGACGAACCTTCTGGTCATGGGTCCTGGCCATTATCGTTTCCGTGACTATCTGCTGGGAGGGGTGCCGCTGGTGGTTCTGATCTGGGCCACCTACTGCCTGGTCGCCTGGCAGTATTACGGCCTCTGACGCGCCCATTCCTGGAACCCGGATCGCTGGTCCGCCCGGCCCATGACCCTGTTCGACCCTGACCGCCGCTATCGTCGCCAGCAGGCAGCCCGCCGCTGGAAGCTGATCACCCAGGTGTCGTTCATCGCCGGTGTCGCAGCGCTCGCCTTCTGGCTCGGCCAGGAGCGCACACGCATCCAGATCGAGAGCCTGGAGAGGGAGGTGATGGGCTTCGAAGCCGCCCTCGCCCGCCTCGAAGAGCAGAACAAGGAGCTGCGGTCGGAAACGCTGACCGCGACCGCCCTTCTCGACCAGGAACGCCAGAAGTATGGACGCGACGTCCCGACCGGGACCGAACGTACGCTCCTGGAGGCGATCCGCAGCCGGTTGTCGGAAGGCTTCGACGCGGAACGGCTGGCCTTCGTCATCGGCGAGGCGGGGTCGGAGGCGCGGGACTGCACGGTGCCGGAGACCAAGCGCTTCCTGGTGCGCACGCCGATCAGCCGCGGGGCTGCGGCCTCGGTCAACTTCGCCGATGGCCTGGTGACCGTCACCGGAGAGGGCGAGTCGGACCGCAACGAGGCCGGACAGCCGGAAGCCTGGTACGATCCGGCCGCCGATCTGTCCTTGCGGTTCCGCACGATCGACGGCGAGGAGAGCGTCGCCCGGGGCGTCCTGCCAATTCAGCACGCCTTCGTCGCGGAGGGGTTCGAGCACCGCTTCACGGCGGCGGCCGGGGCCCGCGGCTTTGTCGAGGTGACCGGCGACCGCTGCCCGTTCCCCTGAAGGCTGAACGCTGACCGCTGACGGGCGGGGCCGCTATTTCCGGACCCAGCTGCCGGCGGCGTTCCTGACGAACTGACCGCCGGGGGTCGCCTCGATCAGCTTGGCGCCGGCGATCGCCTGGACCTGGCCCACCGGAATGCCGTTCGACTGGGCCACCGACTGGTACTGCGCCATGCGCTGGCCGTTGACCTGGTTGATCAGCGCCTGGATGTCGCCGGAAGCGCCGGACACGGCGCCGACCAGGCCATCGGGCTGTTCCCCGACCAGGCCCGCCGCCTTGGCCGAGGCGAGCGCGTCCTGGGCGAAGGCGAGCCCGGCGGTGGCGGCATTGGCGAGACCGAGCCCGAAGAAAAGGGTGAGGATGAGAAGGGCACGCATGGCGGTCACTCCGCTGCCGGGGCTGGGTCGATGCCGAACAGGGCCGGGTTGTTCTCGAACAGCTGGTCGAGATCGCGTTCGATCTTCACCCGGACTTCCTGGGTGATGTTGATGTTGAGGTCGATCCGGATAGGTTTGTCCGGGGCCTGCACCTGCACCGTCGGCTGGCAGGCGGCGAGGCCGAGCCCGGCCAGGGCGAGCACCCCGGGCAGGAAGAACCGAATGGGTCGTGCGGTCATCTGGGTCACCGTTGCCTTTCGCGATAGTCGCGGATCAGCTCCCGGACCGCCTCTGGCTGGCCCTGGAAGGTCGACAGCTGCTGTCTTACCACCGCTTCCAGCGGCCCGTTCACATTGACGTTCAGATCGATGAGCTGGCCGTCGTAAAGGTCGGGGTTGGCGCCGTCGAGTTCGAGGCGGACCAGCTGATCGTCCTCGCCCAGCACCCCGTCGATCTCCATCCGGAAGACGTCGTAGTTGAAGTTGGCGAGGGCCTGGGCGACCAGACGGGTCTGATCGTTGGCGGTGAGGAACGCCGGCGGCTCGTCCGGGTCGTAGCGGATCACGCCGGGTTCGGAGGTTTCAAGGAAGCCGCCGACCACGGAGACCGAGCCATCCGCGATCTCGATCGGCAGTTCACCCTTCAGCGTGCCTGTGCCGGCCAGCCCCTCGACGATCAGGAACTCCTCGAACAGGCGGCCGACATCGATGTCGTCGGCGCGGAAGACGAAGGCACCGCCGCTGCCGTCCAGGGGGGCCGTGAACGGATCGGTGCTCAAGGTGCCGCCGGACCAGCCCAGCCGGGCGGCCTCGATCGCGACCGACTGCCCGTCGGGGATGCCGAAGCGGATGACGCCCCCCTCGAGGGGGAACACGGCCTCGACCGTGCCGATCGAAACCACCTGCCCCGGCGGCAGAACCAGGGGCGTGAGGCTGGACGCCGTGAGCACCGTCGACAGGCCGGAAACGGCAAACGCCTCCTGCGCGAACGAAACGCCGTCGAGCAACAACTGGCCGGACGCGTTGAAGCTGGCGGCATCCCACGCGGCCGTGGCGGTCGCCCCGATGGTGCCGGTCACACCCTCGGCAAACTGGGCACTGATGGGGGCGATCGACGCCAATTCCCTGATCTCCGGCAGCAGTTGAACGTCATGAAGCTTGAAATCAGCGTCGCCCGCGCCGGAGACCGGATTATGGCGGGCCTGGGACGAAATCACGACACTGCCGCTGGAGTCCTGGGCCGTCGCGTCGACAGTCAGCGGCCCGCCGACACGGCCGCTGACGCCGAGGTCGAGACGCATCGGCACCAGGGCGGGTGTGTCCACGGTGTGACGTGCCTCCCCGATGCGGATGCTGGCGATCAGCTGCGACAGGGCCGGGCCGGTGAGGGTCACCGCCGGATCGATCCGGTCGAGGGCGATGTCGAGGTCGGGCAGGTCGATGCGTCCGCCGCGGCCGGTCACGGTCACGCGCGAGCCTTCCTCGACAAGGCCGGCTTCGATTGCGAGCGGCGGCAGCCCTCCGGTGAAGCGCACCGGTCCCGCCGGACCGGGAACGGTGCCAGAGATCGGACGGGCGTCGGTCGCCACAGCAACGCGCGTGTAGCCGGTCGTCGGATCGAACTGGATCGGCGACGGCAGGGTCAGGCACCAGTCGCGCTGTTGGTCGATGACCGTGCCCGCCGCCTCCGCCCGGGCGAAGTCCAGGACCACGCAGCCGTCCGGCGTGGCCAGGATGTCGCCGTCGCGATAGGCGATCTCCGTCACCGTGCGGATGGTCCCGTCGCGGACTTCGCGGACGCCGGGCAAGGCACCGCCGAGGTCGAGGGCCAGATCACCGGTGAGGACGTGGTCACCGGTCAGGTCGCCGCTGCCGCCGCCCTCGAACGTGACCCGCTCAAATGCCACGCCGGCGGTGAGGAACGCGCCGGTTTCCAGCGAGATTTCATTAATACTATATGACTGGTAATTATCGATCCGCATTTCCGCGATCAACAGGGACACCCCCAACGACGGCTGAAGGCCTGGAATTGCCAGGCGCTCGCTCAGGGCGATCGCCTCGATCCCGATCCGGCCGTCCAGCAGGCCCGCCTCCACACCCGCGACGGTTATCGCAAGCGGCCGGTCCGACATGCCATCCCCCAGCATGATGCCATCCCCCAGCATGATGCCATCCCATTGGGCATCGACCGCAAAATCACCCCGAAGGACGATATCGGCCGGCGCCCACTCCGCATCGAGGGCGATGCTCAGCGACGCAGGCCCGGTTGCTTCGGGCTCCGTCCCGATGTCGATTCCGAAGGGCCGGCGACCCGCCGCCTCATCGATGCCGGGGGACGGTTGCCCGAACTGCCCCCCCAACCGTCCGGAAGCCCGCCAGGGGCCGCTCGCGGTCGCGGTCAGCGTCCGGTCGCGAAACGACCAGTCTGCGTCCATCGCCAGGGCAGCGCCGTCGACCAGACCGGAGACATCGAGCCGGTCGATGCCGACCTCCACCCGGCCGGCGACGTCGAGGGCGGCGAGCGCGGCCAGAGGGTGTCGTGCGAAAGCCGCAGCATCGACGCCATCGCTTCTCGCGTCGAGGCCGAGGGCCAGACGCCCGCCGGTGACGGCGCCGACGCCGGGGATCGCAAGATCGACCGGGAGGTCACTGGCGAGATCGATGTCGGCGCGCAGGCTGATGGCGCCGCGACCGTCGACCGAAAGGTCGATATCCGCGGTGATCGATTGCTGACCGTTGGCGGCTGTCGCGTCCAACCCGGCGCGATAGCCGGCACGCGACAGGTCATAGGCGAGCGCCAAACGGTCGAAGGCCTGGCCGGCGATGATCGGGCCGTCGAGGGTGAGATCGCCCTCCAGCCGCGGCGTCGCCCCCGGCTGCCAGGCGAAATCGAGGGCGGCTTCGAGCCGATCGGTGGCCAGGGGAGCGGTTTCCGCCCGACCCTCGATGATCGCCAGGCTCCCGAGGGTCGAAAGGTCGTCCGCCACCTCGGCCTCGAACCGGCCCTCGATCGCCGCCAGGTCGTGACTCGCCCGGAAATCAAGGGCGACCGACAGCCCGCTATCGGTCGGCGCCGCCACGACGTCCTGAACGTCCAGGCGGGCGGACTGGCCGTCCGCGGTGATGTCGAGGGCCAGGGCAGTGACCCCCACCCGGTCGACCGGCAGGGCGGGCAGGCGCGCGGCACCGCCGCCCTCGCCTTCCGGTGCATCGACCCCCGGGATCGTGACCGCGCCATCCGCGGCCACATCGACGGCGGCGGTCACCCTCGCGGCGCTGACGTCAATGACCCG
>CAYNIS010000102.1:0-9841 GCA_964397055.1 uncultured Rhodospirillaceae bacterium
ATGATCGAGAAGGTCGATCGATCTACCCGCAAGTTGGGTGCGACCTTCTCGATCTCAATCACACGAGCAACCTGTTAAATCTAGTGTCCTTCTCGATTCCGAAGGTCGCAAGCGCGCGGGTCACGCCCTGGCAGCGAACTTCGGAACCAGGACACTAGTGTGATGATCGAGAAGGTCGATCGATCTACCCGCAAGTTGGGTGCGACCTTCTCGATCTGAATCACACGAGCAACCCATTGAATCTAGTGTCCGTCTCGATTCCGAAGGTCGCAAGCGCGCGGGTCATGCCCTGGCAGCGAACTTCCGAACCAGGACACTAGAGGCCGAGCACCTGCTTGGCGATGATGCTCCGCTGAATCTCGTTGGTGCCGCCGTAAATGGTGGCGGCCCGGCGGAACAGATGGTCGGCGACGATACCGATGCCGTGCTCAGGCCCGACCGGCGGCAGGTTGTCAGCCTCCGCCTTGTGCAGGTCCGGACGCGACGGGTCGGCATAGAAAATCGCGGCGTTCTCGCCCAGCGCCTCGATCATCAGTTCGGAAATCGCCTGGCGCAGTTCGGAGCCGCGTACCTTGAGGAAGGAGGAGATCGGGCCGGCGTCACGCCCGGCGGTCTCTTCGGACAAGACGCGCATGACCGAGTATTCGAGCGCGATCAGCTCGATCTCGACCTTCGCGAGGCGCTCGCGGAACGATGGGTCCTCGATCAGCGGGCGGCCATCCATCATCTCGACCGCCGCGATCTCCTTCAGGCGCTGGATGTCGCGCTTGGAAACACCGACGCGGGCGGAGTGTGTGCGCTCGTTGCCGAGCAGGAACTTCGCGATCGTCCAGCCCTTGTTCTCCTCCCCGATCAGGTTCTCAGCCGGGACCTTGACGTCGTCGAGGAACACCTCGTTGACCGAATGCCCCTCGTCGAAGGTGACAACCGGGCGCACCCGGATGCCGGGGTCGTTCATGTCGATCAGGAGGAAGGAGATGCCCTCCTGCGCCTTCACGTCCGGATTGGTGCGCACGAGGCAGAACAGCCAGTCGGCGTAGTGCGCCTCGGTCGTCCACAGCTTCGAGCCGTTGACCAGGTAGTGGTCGCCGTTGTTGACGGCACGGGTCTTGAGCGAGGCGAGATCGGAACCAGACCCCGGTTCCGAATAGCCCTGGCACCAGAATTCCTCGCCCGAGAGGATCTTCGGCAGATAGCGGTCCTTTTGGGCCTGCGTACCGAAGGTGTAGATGACCGGGCCGACGAGGTTGAGGCCGAAGGTCGACGGCGGCGGCGCGAAGGCGAGCGACATCTCCTCCGAGAAGATGTTGCGCTGGGTCGGCGTCCAGCCCGGCCCGCCGTACTCCTTCGGCCAGTTCGGGGCGATCCAGCCCTTCTCGAACAGGACGGTGTTCCAGCGCTTCAGGTCTTCCTTCAGCGGGTGGTAGCCAAGCTCGACGCGCCGGGCGATCTCCGCCGGGACGTTGGCCCGGGCAAAGGCGCGCACCTCTTCGCGGAATGCCTGGTCCTCGGGGCTCGGTGCCAGATGCATGGGACTTCCTCCAGGGATCGGTTTGTCGTTTTGCGCGTCACAGGCTAGAGCGCCCGGCGGCAGAGGCAATAGGCAACGGGCGTCAGCCGAGTGCGGCGAAGCGCCGGACGTGGTGATCGGTGGACCCGAACTGGGCTTCGATCGCGGTCAGGCGCTTGTAGTAGTGGCCGATGGCGTACTCTTCGGTCATGCCGATGCCGCCATGAAGCTGGACGGCATTGCCGCCGACGAACTTCATAGCCTTGCCGATCTGCGCCTTGGTGGCGGCGACCGCCCGCGCCCGGATCGGGGCGTCGGCTTCGAGGGCACCGACCCCGAAGTAGAGGGTCGAGCGGGCCTGCTCCAGCTCGATGAACATGTCCGCCATCCGATGCTGCAGCGCCTGGAACTGGCCGATCGGGCGCCCGAACTGCTGGCGGGTCTTCAGGTACTCGCCGGTGATCTCGACCATCTTCTCCATCGCCCCCACCGCCTCGGCGGAGACCGCAACGATCGCCTCGTCGACCATTTTCTCGACCAGGGGCAGGGCCTGCCCTTCCGGCCCGACCAGCGCTTCCGCAAGCGTGCCGTCGAGGGTCAGTTCGGAGGCGCGATAGCGGTCGATGGTGCGGAAGTCGTGGCGGACCAGTCCGCTGGCATCCGGATCGACCAGGAACAGGCTGATGCCGGCCCGGTCGGTCGCCTCGCCCGCGGTGCGTGCAACGACGATCAGCTTGTCGGCCGACGGCCCGCCGAGCACGAGCAGCTTCTTGCCGGCGAGGCGCCACTTGTCGCCATCGCGGGTGGCCCGCGTCTCGACCCGGGAGAGGTCGTTGCGCTGGCCGTTTTCGACAAAGGCCACAGCGACCTTCGTGCTGCCTTCGGCGATGCCGGTCATCAGCTCATGCGCGACCGGCGCGTCGAGCTGGCGCAGGAGGCCGACACCCAGCACGCAGGTCGAGAGGTAGGGCTCGACGACGAGGCCGCGCCCAAGCGCCTGCATCAGGACCATGGTCTCGACGCCGCTCGCGCCCAGTCCGCCGGCATCTTCCGGGACGCCGAGGCCGAGCCAGCCGAGCTCCGCCATCGTGGCCCAATGGCCAGCATCGTACCCGAGTGCGGTATCGACGATCTTGGCCCGTTGCTCGAAGCCGTAAGCATCGTTAACGAAACGGTCGACACTGTCCTTCAGCAGGCTCTGCTCGGTGGTGAGCGTGAAATCCATGGCGCGTTTACCCCCCGATCCCATTGTTGTTCGGGTCCGTGACTGTCGGGCTCGCGGCCCGATGTCGCGCCAGCGACCACCCCTAGTCAGCACGGTCCCGTTCGATGCGGCCTGACGATTATCAGTACATTGCCGCCTTTCTCAAGGAACGCTCGGGCCTCGTCACCAATGCCGACAAGACGCACCTGGTCGAAACGCGCCTGCGACCGGTCGCACTGCGCCATGGGCACCGCACCGTCGGCCAGCTGATCGCGGCGATCCGTGCCGGCGCGCCCGAGGGCCTCAACCGCGAGGTGGTCGAGGCGATGACCACGCGCGACACCCACTTCTTTCGCGACCCGCATGTCTTCGACCAGCTGCGCGACGGGGTTCTGCCCTATCTCCTGTCGACCCGGATCGAGGACCAGACGATCCGCATCTGGTGCGCTGCCTGCTCGAGCGGTCAGGAGGCCTATTCGATCGCGATCATGCTGGCGGAGGTCGCCCACAAGCTCGCGGGCTGGCGCGTCCAGATCATCGGATCGGACCTGTCGATCGCCATGATCGACAAGGCGAAACGCGGCATCTACTCGCAGTTCGAGGTCCAGAAGGGCCTGCCGATCCGGATGCTGATCAAGTATTTCGACCAGCTGGGCGACCATTGGGAACTGAAGGCACCCCTGCGCACCATGGTCAGCTTCCGCCACTTCAACCTGCTGCACGACCCGGCCCCGCTCGGCCGGTTCGACCTCGTCCTCTGCCGCAACGTCCTGGTCTATTTCGATCAGCCGACCCGGCGCGCGGTCTATGACGGGATCGCCAGGCTGATGCCGCCCGACGGCTTTCTCGTCCTCGGCTCGACCGAGACGGTCCTCGGCGTCACCGACAAGTTCAAGGTGATCGGGGGCTTGCGCGGGACCTACGGGTTGTCGAGCGGTCCGCTCGGCACCGCGAGCCTCGGCGGAACCGCCGCAGGCTGAGGTCTTGCACCTCAAGCGTCGACGGTGGCGAGCGGTGCGGCCTCCAGCCGGCCCATGACATAGTCGAGATCGTCGTCGTCGAACGCCATGCCGAGCTGCTCGTAGGACGTCAGGATGCGTTCCATCACCCGGCGGTGATAGCGTTCGCCGTCGTCATACTCGGTATCGCGCGCGACCTCGATCGCCGCCTCGATCGCCGGATAGTAGCTTTCTGGCAGGCCGGAGCGGCGGTAGATGCCGATGACACCCTGGCTCGACGGGTCCTGCATCAGGACATGCGCGTTGACGATCGACACCCCGGCGAGCTCGGCGAAGGCGGCTTCGGCGAACGGCAGGTCACCGATGCACAGGGCCCGCAGGATCAGGGACGGGGTGAGCCGCTGGTTGCGCGCCAACTGCTCCACCAGTTCCGCCAGCGCATCCTCGCCAGCACCGGCGGACAGGCCCAGCACAGCCTTCTCCCGCGCCTGCAGGACGACATCTGCGACGACGTCGACCGAGAGCGGGTGACGGTCCATGAGGTGGTTGCGCAGCTCCTCCGCGACCTTGTTGACCAGCCGCTCGACAATCGGCAGCGGCACCTGGGAGCGGAAGGTGATGGCCCCCTGGACCGCCGTGCTGTCGCCGTGGCGTTCGACGATGCGGTCGAACGCCTGTTCCGGGATCGCCGCCGTCTCGTTATGGACGAGGGTCGCAACCGCCCCCTCACTGCCGCAATCGGCAATCGCTTCGGACACGGACTGGGACAGGCGCAGCCGCCGGGCGATGGCGCTCTGCTTCGGTTCACTTTCGCTGCGGACCAGCGAAATCAGGTCGTCGTCGCTCAACACGTGGGAGTATTCGAGCACCGGCAGCGAGACCGACTCGATATCGCGCGCAAGCGTCTGGGCGACATCCCGCGGCAGGTGCGCGCTTTCCTTCAGGCAGCTCGACATCAGCTCGCGAACCGCGGTGGCGACGTCGTGGGCAAGTATACGGAAGATGTCCTGCGCGATCTCTCGTTCGCGCAGCGTGAGCAGGCCGGCATCCAGGCTGCCTGCGATCTTCTGGACGATTTCGCCGCGGTTTTCCGCCGACTTCTCCGCCAGAAGCCTGTCCACATCCGCCTTCGTCAACATGGCGCGACGCCATCCAAGCGATCGATGACCGGGCTTGCGGGACGTATTCCCGACACCCGTGCCCAGCACCGTCGAAACGAACTACGACGATTTAGTAGAATACGCGTGAAACCTTAAGAGAACAACTGCAATACCGAAAGAAAGCGCGATGTCCGCGTCCACGCCATCTTCCTGCCGGGCGCGATCACCCCCTGGTGAAGCCCTAGAATCCGACGAAAGAGGCCATCGCCCCGCTGACCCAGTACGCGGTCTTGATGATCACGTCGGCGGCCGTGATGAACAGCACAAGGTAACCGGCGCCGAGGCCGGTCCCGGCGATCACGGCAAGACCGTCCCGCTCGACGAGGCCGAGGGCGACCAGAACGATCGATATCGACGGCACCAGGTTGGTCAACGGCAGGGGCAACAGGACGATCAAGGCCAGGGCGGCGACGACCGGCCCCAGAAGCCGGGTGGCGACCCCTTCCGCCAGGCCTTCCAGGCGCGGGCGGGAAATGCTCTCCAGCCAGCGGATCCAGGGCACGACATAGCCGACGACGCTGGACAGGGCGGAACGGCTGACCCGGCGTTCACGAAACATGCGCGGCAGCCACAACCGTTCGCGGCCGATCACCATCTGCCCGGCGATGACCAGGATCGGCAAGGCGAACAGGCTGGTCACGGGCGTCGGCAACGGCAGGAAGTTGATCAGCGAGAACAGCAACAGC
Organism: uncultured Rhodospirillaceae bacterium; assembly: GCA_964397055.1. Classification (GTDB taxonomy): domain Bacteria; phylum Pseudomonadota; class Alphaproteobacteria; order CAYNIS01; family CAYNIS01; genus CAYNIS01. Next base: position 5,520 of record CAYNIS010000102.1, read on the forward strand.
GACATGCCATAGGCGCGGCTGCCAAGCGCCGACAGGGCGTCCTGGACCGTCAACTGGTCAGGGCGGCCCTCGGCCACCATCGCGGTCAGGAGTTCGGAGGTCCTGGGCTCGTGCGAGCGCATCATGCGGCCGACGGCCTGCACACCGCTCGCCGCCGCCTCGCGCCCGGCGCCGATCGTCTTCTTGAGGCGGCGGCCCGGACCCTCGCCGTCGACTGCGACCTCCGGCCGGATTTCGGCCGTCGTCTCGCCAACGCTGGTCTGACCCCGGCCAACGGCGCTTGAGCAATCGTTCACGGCGATGCCTTGGATAGCTGTCCGGGCACATAGATGGCAGCCGTGGGGCACGTTGTCCAATGGGTCCGGGCCCGTATCCGGCGATTTCAGTCGCGGGTGCTGCAGTGCGGCACGCTGCCCGGCCTCCGGACCGGCATCCGGACCGGCATCCGCGTGTCGATGCGCGCTCAGGGCCTTTGTGCGACGATATGGAACAGATGCCAGTGCTTGGGCCGACCCGACCGGCTCTCGCCCTCGCTTTCCTCTTCCTCGAACACCTCCAGCCGCCAGCCGGCAAACCGCGCGAGCGCCTGGTCGCGATCGTGAAAAGTGAGCGGATGGCGGCCGACGAAACTGTCCCGGTCACCGAAAAGCTGGCAGGCTAGACGGCCGCCGGGCAGCAGTCGATCGGCCAGCCGGCGGAAGAATGCGTCGAACAGATCGGGCGCGACCAGCGGCAGCGAGAAGCTGGCATTCGTCAGCGAAACCGGTGACCAGTCGGCGGCCTCCATCGCCGCCTGGACGGCGGTCAGCCGGCCGGTCGCCACGGCCGCGGGAAAACGGCTCGACAGCCGGGTGATCGCGGCCGGTTCGGCATCGATCGCGGTCACCGACCAGCCGCGGTCGATCAGGGCGACCGTGTCCCGGCCGCTGCCGCAGCCGAGGTCGACGGCCCGCCATCGGGACAGCGGCAGCCCTTCCCTTTCGAACAGGTCGAGTGCGGTCAAGACGGTCCGCCGCGGTGGCCTCTCCTCTCGCCGGGCGTAGTAGCCGGCCCAGGCGTCACTGTCCGCGCTCGGATCGGGCGGATCGACCGCCGGCACCTTCTCCTCCAACAATCGGTCTCCGCTGCCCCGGACAGCTCGCCGCTTTCATCGGCGCCGCGCTAGATGATGGGGTGTTGTCGACGATTGACGCGTGGGCGTGCAATCGCGACATAAACGAGTTGGCATCCCTGCGAAAGACAGGGAGCCGCGAGAGGGATCCACTATCAAACGGCAGGACGACCGTTCAGCGGACAGCCGGCCGTCGGGAGCGTAAACCGACCAATGGTGCTCGACCATTCGGCCGCCGCCGAAAACAAAGCGACCGGTAGCGTCTTCGACCGTCTGGCGCGCCCGTTGCGCCGCGCCCCGGCCGGACGGCAGCCGGAGGCCACCGGAATAGCGACCAGCGTCAGCGCAGAAACGGCCATGCCGGCCGGTTCGGAGGAAGCGGTGGAAGAACCGATCCGCTTCACCTACGCCGAACCCGACGACCCGCCGATGCGCTATGCGTTCATTCGCGCGGTCGAACTCATGTCCGGCCAGCGCCGGCTGAAGTCGATCTACATGCGCCACCGCCGGAACATGGTTCCGGGCGAGGACTTCTGGGCCGCTGCCATGCGCCACCTGAAGTTCGACGTCCAGGTGAACGCCGAGGGGCTCGAGGGGATTCCGGCCGAAGGCCCGCTGGTGATCGTCGCCAACCATCCGTTCGGCGTCGTCGACGGGCTGGTGATGGGCTATCTCGTCAGCCGCGCCCGCGCGGATTACCGGATCCTCACCAATGATGTCCTGACCCGGGCGACCGAAATCCGCGACTTCCTGTTGCCGATCGACTTCCGCGGCGGCGACAAGGCCCGCGATGCGCAGCGCATCAACCTGCAGACCCGGGCCGAAGCACGGCGGCTGCTGGAACGTGGCGGCTGCCTCGTGGTGTTCCCGGGCGGGACGGTGTCGACCGCCCTGCGCCCGTTCGGTGTCGCGACCGATCCGGAATGGAAGCCGTTCACCGCACGCCTGATCCAGGAGACCAAGGCGACGGTCGTCCCGGTCTTCTTCTCCGGCCAGAACAGCCGTCTCTTCCAATGGGCGAGCCATGTCTCCCCGGCGTTGCGACTCGCCCTGCTCTTCCGGGAGGTCAACCGGCGCATCGGCAAATCCGTGAAGGTCCATATCGGCCGGCCTCTGGACGCGGAACAGTTCGCGCATATCCGTGACCGCCGCGAGCTTGCCGAGTATCTGCGCCGTCAGGTCTATCTCCTCGGCGGGATCGATCCTGGGCCGGCCTGGCAGTTCGACGAACGCGACCGCCCGCGCAGCACCCTGGCGCTCCCGGCGCCCAAATAGGCCGGTCAAGCATCTGTTCATCCCGAACCGGCTATGACCGGGGCACCGCGCGGGCCGCGACCGGCCCGCCACTGTCATCGGGGGCCGTGATGCACAAGGACTGGGTCGAGATCACCAAGAGCTTGAGCGTTGAGATGGACCGCACCCGTGACGGCATCGCGCCCGTCACCAAGGCGTTCAGCCAGCTGGCGTCGGCCGCGACGGCCGATGGCACGCTCGACAAGAAGACCAAGGAGCTGGTGGCGCTGGCGATTTCGATCGCTGTGCGCTGCGACGGCTGTGTCGGCTTCCATGCCAAGGCGGCCCTGAAGAACGGTGCCAGCCGGGAGGAGGTCCTGGAGACGGTCGGCATGGCGATCTACATGGGCGGCGGGCCGTCCTTCGTTTACGGTGCCCAGGCGCTGGAGGCGTACGACCAGTTCGTGGCCGCCCAATGAGCCGGATCGTCATCGACCGCCACGACGGCGTTGCGGTCCTCACCATCGATCGGCCGGAAGCCGGCAACGCGCTCGACCGCGGCATGCGCGACGGGCTCGTTTCGGGCCTCGGCATCGTCCACGCCGATGCCAGCCTGTCGGCGCTGGTGATCACCGGTGCCGGCGGCGACTTCTGCTGCGGCCTGGATGCGGAGACGCGCCGCCTCGGCGACCCCTACCGGGCCTGGGACCGGGCGATCAGCGCACTGCTGGCGATCGAGATCCCGGTGGTCGCGGCTGTCTCGGGCGCGGCGTTCGGGTGCGGACTGACCCTGGCCCTTGCCGCGGACTTCGTGCTGGCGACACCGGATGCACGGTTCCGGGCCGATGACCAGCGCCTGGGTCTGGCGCCGGACATGGGCATGGCCTTCCTCCTGCCGCGCGTGGTCGGACTGGGCCGGGCCCGCGATCTCCTTATCACCGGCCGCACGATCGACGCCGACGAGGCGCAGGCGATCGGCCTGGTCGGCCAGCAGCACGACGCCCACAATGTCTTCGACGAGGCCGTCACCCTCGCTCGCCGGTTCAGGGCGGCGTCGCGGACCGCGATCGCGGCGACCAAGGCGATCCTGATGCGCTCCCACCAGTCGGACGCGTTCGGTCTCGCCGAAGCGATCGAGGAGGTCGGCCAGCGTGCCGCCGAAAGCGACTATCACAAGGCCGCGCTCGACCGGCTGAGTTCGGATCAGCGCCTGATGTTCGACTGGGACGCGGCCGGTCATCCCGAAACCGATGCCGGCATTTCCGGCGACGGCATCTGAGGCGGCACGACACGCGGCAGGGCAAAGCCCTTACTCTCGACGGCGGCATACCGTCGGTGCCATGCTTCCTCTTATCCGTTGGCGCCACCTTCGAAGGCTAGCTCGCCGACCGGGGACGCGGGCATCGCAGCATTACCTGGAAGGCGGGCCAGCTGTTTGATTCTGCTCATTCTTCGTGGCCCAAGCGGCGACTGGGGAATGCGCTAAGGGCATGGGGGGACCGTTGTATGCCCGGCGAATCAGTGGCTGGAATGGGCCTCGCCGCGCGAACCGCCCTGGTGACCGGGGCGGCGAGCGGGATCGGGCTGGCGGCGGCCCGAAGCCTCGCGGCAGCGGGGGCGAAGGTGATCCTCGCCGACCGGGACGAGCCGGCCGCAACGGAAGCCGCGAAAGCCGTCGGCGGCGTGTCGCTCGCCATCGACATCGGCAACGACAACCGTGTCTTCAACGCCATCGACCGGGCGGAGGCCGAGGCCGGCCCGCTCGACATCCTGGTCAATGCCGCGGCCCTGCCGGTGCGCGAACTGCCGACGACGGAGCTCCCCGTCGGCGAATGGGACCTCGTCCACCGCATCCTGTTGCGGGGGACCTACCTGGTGTCGGCCGCCGCCGGCATGCGCATGGCCGAACGCCGGTCCGGTTCCGTCGTGATCATCGCGGCGGTCGACCCGATCAGCGGTCCGGGCGCGCATCTGCGCA
>CAYNIS010000103.1:0-9817 GCA_964397055.1 uncultured Rhodospirillaceae bacterium
CGTCGCCGAAGGCCAGGATGGCGCGATAGCACGTGCCGATCGCCGCCCCATGTTCGGCGAGGGCGGCACAGGCCCGGTGGAAGGCGTCGAGCGCCATCACCGGCTGCACCGCGCGCCGCTCCAGCGTCGACAGCATGCAGCCGGTGCAGGTTCCCGCACAGTGGTTGAAGACCTCGAGCGTGACGTCCTCGGTCAGCATCAACCGCCCTCCCCTCGAACCACGGCAGTATCGACGGGGCGTGCCGGGCGTTCCGGCCGCCGCCGAGTCGCGTTTCGGATGCCCGTCGCGGTGACGTTCACCCAGCCGACATTGGGCGCGTAGTGCAGCGGGTGATGGTCGCGCGCGACAGCCAGCATGTCATCGACCGCGTCCATCACCGGTACGACGCCGGCCGGGCAGGCGTTGCGGCCGGCGGCCAGCGGGGCGCGCATGGACTGGGCGAGGTTGGCGATGCCGCCGGTCACGCACATGCGGCGGTGCCGGCAGCCGTCGCAGGCGGTCGAACGGGCGAAGACGGCGGCAATCCGGCGCGCAAGCTCGTCCCACCCGGGCGTGAGGAAGGCGTGGGCGGAGGGTTCTCAGTCACCCTGGACCGAGCCCAGGCGCGGGAAACCGAAGCGCTCGCTCACGCCGCCATGGCCGATGCCGTCCTGGTTGGTAGCGATGGCCCCGTCGGGTGCGAAGTAGAGTTCGGTCTCGAAAAGCTGGCGGGCGATGGCGACCTGCTCGCCGAGCCCAGCCTCGGCCAGCTCCGCCGTCGCCTCCGTCAGCAGGCCGAAATTGCGCGCAACGTTGAACTCGAACCCGGCATCCGGGCGATACAGGCCGACCAGATCGGCGATCCAATCGACCACCGACGCCCAGCCCGGCGCGAAACTGAGCGCCGAGGCCCTTGTCGGCACCAGGTTGAGGGTGAGGCTGCGGAAGTCGCCGGCGCGCAGAACCTCGATCACCGTGGCGGGATCGATCGCCGCGACCGTGTCGGGCCCGAGATTGAGGGTGAGATCGATGTCGCCGAACGACGCCACCAAGTGATCGAGGTTGGCGGCATAGAGCTCGACAAGGCTCGCCTGGTCGGTGCGGGCGAAATCCACGATGACGTTGGCCAGGACGCCCTGGTCGCGGCGATGGCCGGCATCGATCAGGGCATCGACCCGCTCAACCAGGCGTTCGTGGCGCACCACCGCGGAGGTGTTGACGTACGCCACAGCACGGCCGTGTCCGTGGGTCGCGACCCAGTCGACCAGGCCGCGGAGGTCGTCCGGTTCCAGGAGCAACGCGTCGCCCTGGCCGAAATTCATGGTTATGTCCTGGATCGCCGTGCCGCGTTCCAGGTGCTCCTCGATGAACCGCGCGGCGAAGCGGCCGGCCGCGGTGAACGTCTCGGCGGGCCAGACCAGCGCTTCGGCGCGCTCTCCCGCGGTCATCAGGCAGCCGGCACAGGCCCCGCCGCAGCGCCCGATCGCGTCGATGACGATGTTGATCTCACGCCCGTGGTTGAGGCGGCTGGCGTCGGCAGGGTCTCGCACGGGTCGGGCCCATCCCTTCAGGTCGGGGGTTGCTGCAAGTCTGCTTAGAGGCTCCTGTTGTACCACTACCCGCCAGCGGCCGGAACCGGCAGTGCCGCCTCAACCCCAGCATTCGTCGGGGCCGGCGTGGCCCTGGCACGCGCGGCGCGCAAGCGGGCCATGCGCCGGTGCGACCAGATCACCAGCATGCCGCCCATGAACCAGATCAGGTGGGCGAGGCCCATCTGCACCTTCATCGTGACCCGCGCCACCTCGAACGGGGTGACCGTCCAGGTCCGGTCCAGGATCAGCCGCCGCGCCGTCTCGGTCTCCCGATAGACGACGACATAGGGGCCGCCGTTGTCGAAGTTGCCGTTCAGGAAGAACGCATAGAAGCCCGGGTCGAAGTAGAGGTTCTCCGCGCGAATGGCCAGCCAGCCGTCGATCTGGCGCGACAGGAAGCCCTCGTGTCCGTGGATGAAGTCGGCCTCCGATAGATCGAGATCGGCGGAGGTGAGCCCCTGGTCCGGGGGCATTTCCCGACAGTAGAGGCGCATCGCCTGGCACGCCCAGGCGAACTCCTCCGGCGAGCTCGACGCGATGATCTCGGCCCGGGCTTGAGAGTCCTGGAGGTTGGCCATCAGGCCTGCGTTCAAGAACAGGTAGTGGAAGTGGATGAAGGTGATGAAAACCGCACTCGACGTGATTGCGACGACGATCCGGTCGCGATTGCGGAAGCTGGGCCAGATGAGGAGGGCGCCGATCAGGATCAGCGTCGCCACGATCTGGAACATCAAAGAGAACGTCTCACTCGCCGTCCTGGTGAAGAACTCATGGATGAACCCGAAGAGCCCGCGAATGAGGGGGAAAGGGTAATAGTGATCGGCCAGAAAGATCGAGACGAACCACACGATCATGAACGTGCGGATCGGTACCGTCGGCCGATACATCATGTAAATTACAAGATAAAGCAGGGTGATAGTGGACGCCTGGGAAATATAGAAGCAAAGCTGAAGGAACCACTCCCAGTCATAGAGATTGATGCGGCAATAGAACCACTCCCGAAAGAGATCCCCGCCACAGGCACGGGATACGGTCGGCAGCAACTCGCCCGGCGGCGGGCGCGTCAGGACGTCGATCAAGTCCGCGAGACCATCCATCGTGCACTCCTCCGTCGCCTGATCGGGTCCCGGGTTTTGTTCAGGGATCCGGCCCTGCCCCGTCAAGAGCCGGGCCATCAAGGGTCGGCCAATCCAGGGCCGCGAAAACGTCCTCGACCGCCTGCTCGATCAAATCGCCGGTCGCCGCCGAAAGACGGCGGGCCGTGCCAAGCCGGATGACACCGTCCAGGCAGACCGGGTGTTCGGCCGCGTCGAGGTCAATCGGCAGCGGGGCCGCCGGCAGCCCGGTCACCACCAGGCGCCGGGCGAAGAGAACACGCTGCACGCCCGCATCCCTGGTCAACAGGAGACGCCCCAGTTTGGGACGGATCGCCGCGCGTTCCGCCGCAAGCGCCCGCGCCTGAAGGGGACCGCAGCCGCGCGCCTCCAGCGTCGGTCCCTGCCAGCCGGCGAACAGGCAGAATTCCCCGGCGAGGCGGCGCTTGGACGCGGCCAGACGCCAGCCGCTGTCGAGGCGCAGGATCGGGGCGCGGGCAATGTCCCGCAGCCGCTCGGCCAGCCGCGCCATCAGGAGGTCCGCCCCGTCATCGTCGTCGCGGGCGACGTGGGCCAGGTCCTCCGCCAAGCGGTCGCGCCAGTTGCCGCCGAGGTCGAGCGCCTGGCCGAGGCCGACGCGCGCATCCACCAGCCGCCGGAAAGCCGGATGGTCGATGACGCCATAGGGCCAGTCGTCAGCCTCGTCGATCGGGGCGAGAACGGCCCCGAGGCCGGCCTCGGCCGCGGCGATCAGGGCCAGGGTGTTGAGGAAAGGGTTGGCCCCGACCACCACGACATCGGCGGCGTGGCTTTCCATCGCCCCGCCCAGCCAGGGGGCGACAACCTGATCCAGCCCGGCAAAGGCGGTGATGAGGTGCGACCGCAGATACCCCGCAATGGTGGTCGGCCGATCGCGGTCCGCCGCCAGCAGCTTGCGGTGCAGCGGCTGCAGCACCAGCGGTGTCGGCATCCGGTTGTCGCCGGTCGCCATGCCAGCTCCGTCAGGCGGCGGTTTGGGCCGGGATCAGGGCGCGCGCCCGGTCGGCGACGTCATCCGGTATCGGCACGGCGCGACGGCTGTCCAGGTCCATGCACACCGTGGTCGCGACGCAATCGAGGGCGACATCGCCGGATGCCGACTTCAACAGGCGATGACGGAACTGAAGCTTCTTCGCCATCACTTCCGCGACGACGCTGTCGACCTCGATCAGGTCGCCGGCAACCAGTTCGGACCGGAAGTCGGTCTCCATGCGCACCACCGGCATGCCGAGGCGGCGCGCGTCCACCGCCTCCCGTGTCAGGCCGATGGCGTTCATCAGGTGAAAGGCGCTGTCGTTGAGGGCGGAGAAGTAGAACTGCACGTTCATGTGGCCGTAATGGTCGCACTGCCAGGCCGAGACCATTCCGCGATAGCCGATCATAGCACCCCTCCTCACGAAAACGGGGCCTGCGAAGGGCCCCGTCTCGCGCCTGTTCCCGCCCCTTGGTCAGGCGGCTTCGCCGAACCTTTCGATATGATAGTCGGTGTCGCCGAAGGTGGCGTCGATCATGGTCAGCCGCATGAAGAAGTGGCCGGCCGAATACTCCCGCGTCATGGCGATACCGCCATGCAGCTGGATCGCCTCCTGGCCGATATGCCGGCCCGACTTGCCGATCTGGATCTTCGCGGCATGCAGGGCCTTGGTGCGGATCGCCGACGGCGCCTCGGCGACGCGAATGGTCGACAGAAGGGCCAGCGAGCGCGCCTCCTCCAGCGCCACGTCCATGTCGACCATGCGGTGCTGCAGGGCCTGGAAGCTGCCGATGGTGACGCCGAACTGCTGGCGCGTCTTGAGGTAGTCGAGGGTCAGCTTGTTGAGCGATTCCATGGCGCCGACCGCTTCCGAACAGACCGCGGCGATGCCGACCGCCAGCGCCTCTTCGATCACATTGGCCGCCCCGCCTTCGGTCCCGAGCAGGGCCTCGGCCCCGACCGTGACGTTCTCCAGCGTGAGGTCGGCCGCGCGCAGGCTGTCCTGGGTCGGATAGCCGCGCACGGTCAGGCCGGCAGCGTCCTTCGGCACCAGGAACAGGCTGAGGCTGTCGGGATCGCGCCAGTCGCCGCCGGTCCGGGCGCTGACGATGAACTGGTCGGCATAGGCACCGCCGAGGACCACCGCCTTCTTGCCGTTGAGGATATAGCCACCCCCGTCCTTGCGGGCGGTGGTGTCGACCTGGCGATGGTTGTAGCGGGCGCCAGGCTCGGCATAGGCGAAGGCGACCAGGGTCGAGCCGTCGACGATGCCGGGGATGACCGCCGCACGCTGCTGGGCAGTCGCAGCAAGCTTCAGCACCGTGCCGGACAGCACCACGGTCGGCAGATACGGTTCGACCACGATGCCGCGGCCGATCGCCTCCATCACCACCGCGGTCTCAACCGCGCCCCCCCCGAAGCCGCCAACGGCCTCGTCGAAGGGCAGACCGAGCAGGCCGAGTTCGGCGAACTGGCCCCAGTTGTCCCGCGAGAACCCGTCCGGTTCGGCAAGGTACTTCTTGCGCGCCTCGAAATCGTAGCGATCGGCGACGAAACGATCGACCGACTCCTTGATCAGGCGCTGCTCTTCGCTCAGCGAGAAGTCCATTCTTGATCCCACCCCATCGACAGAAGAGACCGCCGCAGGCCGATAGCCCGCCGCGGTCGTCTGAGTTTCTTGGTTAAGCGTTTCTTAAAGCAGAGGAGGCGGTTGCCGCCAGACCGAACCCGCGTTCAGCACGCCGCAACCGCCTTCTCCGTCACAGGCCGAGATGCGCCTTGGTCAGGATGTTGCGCTGGATCTCGTTGGAACCGCCGTAGATCGAGGTCTTGCGGTGGTTGAAGTAGTGCGGGGCGAGAGCCGCCGCATAGTCCGGGCCGACCGGGGTGCCGTTCCACCCGGCCTCGAACGCTTCGGGCGTGTAGGGCATCGCGTACGGGCCGACCGCCTGCATTTGCAGTTCGCGGATGCGCTGGCCGATCTGCGAGCCGCGGATCTTCAGCATGTTGGCTTCGATGCCGGGTTGCTCGCCCTTCTTCTGCTTGGCGAGAACGCGGAGGTTGAACATCTCCAGCGCCATCAGGTCGACCTCGATCTCCGACATCTTGTCGCGGAACCGGGCATTCTGGGCGAGCGGACGACCGTCGGCCTGCTCGGCCGCGGCGATCTTCTTCAGCTTGGCGAGTTCGCGCTTCGACCCGCCGACCTGGGCGATACCGCTGCGCTCGTGGCTGAGCAGGAACTTGGCGTAGGTCCAGCCCTTGTTTTCCTCCCCGACCAGGTTCTCGACCGGCACCTCGACATTGTCGAAGAACACCTCGTTCACCTCGTGGCCGCCCTCGATCGTGATGATCGGGCGCACCTCGATCCCGGGGGTCTTCATGTCGATCAAGAGGAAGGAGATGCCCTGCTGCTTCTTCGCCTCCGGGTCGGTACGCACCAGGCAGAAGATCATGTCGGCGTGCTGGCCGAGGGTCGTCCAGGTCTTCTGGCCATTGACGATGTACTTGTCGCCCTCACGCACCGCCCGGGTCTTCAGCCCGGCGAGGTCGGACCCGGCGCCCGGCTCCGAATAGCCCTGGCACCACCAGTCGTCGACGTTGAGGATGCGCGGCAGGTAGTGGTCCTTCTGCGCCTGGTTGGCGAAGGTGTAGATCACCGGACCGACCATGGAGATGCCGAAGGCGAGCCCGACCGGAGCGCCGGCCATGGCCATCTGTTCCTGGTAGATGTGGTGCTGCATCGGGGTCCAGTCGCAGCCGCCGTATTCGACCGGCCAGGCCGGGGCGTGCCAGCCCTTCTTGTTCAGGATCCGCCACCACTGGACATTGTCGTCCTTGGTGAAGTGCTGGTCGCGGGCGACCTTTTCCTTCATGTGGGTCGGAAAGCTGTCGGCGAGGAAACCCGCCACCTCGTCCTGGAAGGCGCGTTCGGCGGAATTCAGTTCAAGATCCATGGGTCGCTCCCCTCGGGGTTCTGTTGTTGGCGGCGGGCGCGGGATGGCGGCCTCGGCTCGGACATGCGCGGGCGGGCCTGCGACCAGGACCGCCCGCGCCAAGTCAACTATTGGCTCAGAGAACCTCGAACAGCCCTGCGGCACCCTGTCCGCCACCGATGCACATGGTGCAGACGACGTACTTGGCGCCCCGGCGCTTGCCCTCGATCAGGGCGTGGCCGACCATGCGCGCACCCGACATGCCGAACGGGTGACCGATCGAGATCGAGCCGCCGCTGACGTTCAGCTTCTCGTTGTCGATGCCGAGGCGGTCGCGGCAGTAGACGACCTGGACCGCGAAGGCCTCGTTCAGTTCCCACAGATCGACGTCGTCCATCGAAATGCCGGTCCGCTCGAGGAGGCGCGGCACCGCGAACACCGGGCCGATCCCCATCTCGTCCGGCTCGCAGCCGACGACGGTGAAGCCGCGGAACTTGCCGAGCGGGCTGAGGCCGCGCTTCTGGGCTTCCTTCTCCGACATGATGATGCAGGCGGACGCCCCGTCGGACAGCTGGGAGGCGTTGCCGGCGGTGATGAACTGGTCGTCGCCGCGCACCGGCTTCAGGCCCGACAGGCCCTCCATGGTGGTGTCCGGGCGGTTGCCCTCGTCGAGGGTGAGGGTCACCTCCTCCTCGCCGATCACTTCCTTGGTGGTCTTGTCGCGGATGACCTTCATCGCCGTCAGCGGCGCGATCTCGTCCTTGAAGCGGCCGGCATTCTGGGCAGCGGCGGTGCGGCGCTGGCTTTCCAGCGAATACTCGTCCTGGACCTCCCGGCTGACATTGTAGCGGGCGGCGACGGTGTCCGCGGTCTCGATCATCGGCATGTAGAGCGCCGGCTTGTTTTCCATCACCCACTCGTCCTGGAACATGAAGCGGTTCATGTTCGGCTGGACGAGGCTGATGGACTCGAGGCCGCCGGCGGCCATCACCGGCACGCCTTCGACCATCACCCGGTGGGAGGCCATGGCGATCGCCTGCAGGCCGGAGGAGCAGAAGCGGTTGACGGTGGTGCCGGCGGTGGTCACCGGGAAGCCCGCCTTGATCGCCGCGATGCGGGCGATGTTGGAGCCGGTGGCGCCTTCCGGGTTGCCGACACCCATGATCACGTCCTCGATCGCCTCCGGCTCGACGCTCGCGCGCTCGGCCGCATGTTTGAGGACATGCGCCCCCATGGTCGCACCGTGGGTGTTGTTGTAGGCGCCGCGCGCGGCCTTGCCGATCGCCGTGCGGGCGGTCGAGACGATAACCGCATCTTCCATGGACTCTCTCCCTTGGAGGTTCGTTCGGGGATGTTGGGCCGAGGGCGCGGGGGCCGGTGGCCGGTGGCCGTTGATGAATGGGTTCCACTATGGAACGGGGCTTCCGATCAGAACAAGGGGATGATCGGGCGCCGGCGCAAGGTCATCCGAGGTCATATCGCCCGGAAAGGGCGATCAGGTCGCATCGGTGAAACGGCCGCCGTCGCGCGCCAGCCGTTCGAGCAGCGGCGAGATCTGCCAGCTGTCCGGATCCTCAGCGCGAAAGCTCAGAAGATCGTCGTAGACGCGGTCGAGCCCGACCTCGTCGCCGAAGAACATCGGCCCGCCGCGATGCGACGGGAAGCCGTAGCCGTTGAGATAGATGACGTCGATGTCGGAAGCGCGCTGGGCGATCCCCTCCTCCAGGATCTTCGCACCCTCGTTGACCAGGGCGTAGATCGTGCGCCTGACGATCTCCTGCGACGACACCGGCCGCCGGGTGATGCCGAGAAGTCGGGATTCGGTGACGATCAGGTCCTCGATCTCCCGGTCCGGCACCGGGGTCCGGCTGCCCTGTTCGTAGCGGTAGTAGCCGGCCCCGGTCTTCTGACCGTAGCGGCCCATTTCGCAGATCATGTCGGGGATGCGGGAGTAGCGCTGGCGCGCCGGCAGATAGCCGCGCTTCGGCCGCCGGACCCGCCAGGAGACGTCGAGCCCGGCCATGTCGCCCATGGCGAACGGGCCCATCGCCATGCCCCACTGGTAAAGGGCGTGGTCGACCTGCATCGGCAGCGCGCCCTCCTCCACCATGAAGTCGGCCTGGCGCGAATACTCGAACACCATGCGGTTGCCGACGAAGCCGTCACAGACGCCGACCAGCACCGGCACCTTGGCGATCTTCCGGCCGATCTGCATCACCGTCTGGATGACGTCCTTCGCGGTCTTCGCCCCCCGCACGACCTCCAGCAGCCGCATGACGTTGGCCGGAGAGAAGAAGTGGGTGCCGATGACGTCCTCAGGCCGCTTCGTGACCCCGGCGATCTCGTCGACGTCGAGGGTCGAGGTATTGGTGGCCAGGATCGCCCCCGGCTTCATGACCTCGTCCAGCCTGGCGAAGACCTGCTTCTTGATCGGCATGTCCTCGAACACCGCCTCGATCACCATGTCGCAGTCGGCGATGCCGCCGTAGTCGGTGGTCGAGGCGATGCGCCCCAGCCGCTCGGTCATCTGTGCTTCGGAAAGGCGCCCGCGATTGACCGTCGACTGGTAGTTCCTGGCGACGATGCCGAGGCCCCGGTCGAGCGCTTCCTGGGTCACCTCCAGGATGGTGACCGGGATGCCGGCATTGACGAAGGCCATGGCGATGCCGCCGCCCATGGTTCCGGCGCCGATGATCGCCACCCGGTTGATCGGGCGGGCGGGCGTGTCGGCCGGCACGTCGGGGATTTTCGCGGCCTCGCGCTCCGCGAAGAAGGCATAGCGCAGCGCCTTCGACTGCGGGTTGGCATAGACCTGACCGAACAATTCGGCCTCGCGCGCCATGCCGTCGGCGAACGGCATCTCGACCGCTGCCTGGACGGCCGCGACACAGGCCTGCGGGGCGGCTTGCAGCCGGGCGGACTTCGCCAACTGGGCGCGGGCGGCGTCGAAAATCTCCGGCTTGCCGCGGAACGGCAGCACCTTGTCGTCGCGATCCTTGACGATCGGCAGCGGCCGGCGGTCCGCCACCTCCCGCGCGAACTGGACCGCCCCCGCCACCAGGTCGCCCTCGACAACGCGATCGATGACATCGTGCTGGGCCGCGCGCGGGACCGACAGGAACCTGCCGGTGGTGATCAGGTCGAGGGCGATCTCCGGCCCGACCAGGCGCGGCAGCCGCTGCGTGCCGCCGGCCCCGGGCAAC
>CAYNIS010000104.1:0-9815 GCA_964397055.1 uncultured Rhodospirillaceae bacterium
GGTCGATCAGCGGGGCGGCGATGCCGCGGGCCTTCGCCGCCTCGACATCCTGGGCGTTGGCGTCGGCAAGCGCGTTCGCCCGGCTGCGGATGTTGCCCGCCGCGGCGCGCAGGGCCGTGTTCTTCGCCTCCGGTGAGGCGGTCATCAGCTCATGGGCGGCGTCGCGCGCGGCAGCCCCCAGGGCTGTCATGGTCTCCAAAAGCCCATCGGTCTCTTGGGCTGCGGCCTCAACGGCGATCATGTCGGCGATCCTCGGAATGCGTACGCGCGGCAGCGTACCGCCGGGCACGGCCATTCGCCAAGGGGCGTCGATACCACCGGTTCAGCCCTCACCCGCGCGGTGCCGCCACCTTGTCCCGCGCCACCTCCCACACGGGGGAAGGGGCCCAAGCATTGCGAGGGCGTATGGGGGCCACGGGCGCGGTCCGGGGGTTCGATGCCGGCATCCGCGACCCTGTCGACAACAGCGCCCGGGCGACTGCCGAAACCGGAAACGCCGCGAGCCTAGTTGGCCTCGTCGCGCAGTTCGACCCGGCGGATCTTGCCGGAGATGGTCTTCGGCAACTCCTCCCGGAACTCGATCTCGCGCGGGTATTTGTAGGGGGCGGTCTCGCGCTTCACGAAGTCCTGGAGTTCGGCGGCCATCGCCTCCCCCGGCTCATAGCCCTTGGCGAGCACGACGAACGCCTTGACGATTTCCCCGCGCAACGCGTCGGGCTTGGCGACCACCGCACTCTCGGCCACCGCCGGATGCTCGATCAGGGTGCTTTCGACCTCGAACGGGCTGATCCGATAGCCGGCGGAGGTGATCACGTCGTCAGCACGGCCGATGAACCAGATGTAGCCGTCCCGGTCGCGGGTCGCGGTGTCGCCGGTGAAGTACCAGCCGTGGCGGAACACCCGCGCATTGGTCTCCGGCTCCTCGAAGTAGCCGGTGAACAGGCCCGGCGGCCACGGCTCGGCGAGCCTGACCGCGATGTGGCCGATGGTGTCGTCCGGCACTACCTGGCCGTCATCGTCGACGATGCCGATCTCCAGCCCCGGCACCGGCTTGCCCATCGACCCCGGTCGGACCTCCATGCCGGGATAGTTGGCGACGATGTTGATGGTCTCGGTCTGGCCGTAGCCGTCATGCACCAGGCAGCCGGTGGCAGCCTGCCAGACGCGCATGACCTCCGGGTTGAGCGGCTCGCCCGCCCCCAGGCAATGGCGGAGAGAGCTGAGGTCGTACCCGGTAAGGTCGGTTTGCGCGAACAGGCGGTAGATCGTCGGCGGCGCGCAGAAGGTGGTGATGCCGAAGCGCTTGATGAACTTGAGATGGAGGTCGGTGTCGAACGCCTTGTCGCCCTCGTAGAGGAAGACGGTCGCCCCGCGCAGCATCGGCGGGAACAAGAGGCCCCAGGCCGCCTTCGCCCAGCCGGTGTCGGTCAGCGTCAAATGGACGTCGCCCGGCTTCAGGTCCATCCAGTAGCGACCGGTCAGCTCGTGCGCGGCGGCGTAGGCGAAATCGCGCGGCACCATCTTCGGCATGGAGGTGGTGCCGGAGGTGAAGTAGATCAGCATGGTGTCGGACGCGGCCGTCGCCGGCAGTTCCGACCGGTCGAGGCGGTCGGACGCCGCGGCACAGGCCTCGTCGTAGGATACCCAGCCGTCCCGCGTGCCGCCGATCAGGATCAGGTGCTTCAGTGTGGGGCAGCGATCGCGGATCGCCTCGATCTTCTCGGCATGCTCGGCGGTCACGATGGCGATCGACGCGCGTGACCGATTGATCCGGTACTCCAGATCCTTCGCGGTCAGGAGGTTGGTGCCGGGCATGGCGACGACGCCGAGCTTCATGCAGCCGACCAGGACCTGGTACCAGGCCGGCAGGCGCGGGATCACGACGGCGGCGAAGTCGCCCTTGGTCACGCCCAGACCCATGAGCACCCGAGCGAAGCGGTTGGCCGCCCGGTCGAGGTCGCTGTAGCGGTGCTCCTCGACCTTGTCTCCGGTACGGTCGACGAAGATGAAGGCGAGCGGGTCGTCACCCCTGGCCCGGGCTTCGACCACGTCGAACGCGAAGTTGTAGGTCTCGGGGATCGACAGGCTGGCCGACCGGCGGGCGGCCTCATAGTCGAACGGAGCCGTGTCCGGCGCCATGGCGGGTCCTCCTGATCGTCGCGGTCTTCCGCTGTCGCCGCGCTTCTTCGTCATCAAGGGTTGGCGCCACGGCGCCGGTCGATCAAGTCCTCTCGATCAAGTCCTCTCGATCAACGCCTCATCTACCGGTGTAGCGCGGCGGGCGCTTCTCCAGGAACGACTGGACCCCCTCCTCGTAGTCCTCGCCATATGTGGCCAGCGTGAACTGGTCGTAGTCCATGGAACTCACCGCGTAGTTGAGCGCGGTCGCGGCGACATCGCAGTCACGCTTGATCATGCGCACCGGCACCGGCGGCATGTCCCCGGCCATCCGGGCCAGTTTCAGCGCGGCGTCGAGCGCCCCGCCCTCCGCGGCCAATTCGTCGACCAGGCCCATGCCGTGCGCGGCCTCGGCCCCGACATGCTCGGCGAGGATGCACATGCGCTTGGCCCTGGCCGGACCGACCAGGTTCACGAGCCTGGGCACGGCGTTCCAGTTGAGGTTCATGCCGCGCTGGATTTCGGGGATCGAGAACCTCGCCCCGGCCCCGGCCACGCGCAGGTCGCAGGAGATGGCGAGTGCCGCCCCGCCGCCGATGCACCAGCCCTCCAGCGCCACCAGGGTCAAGGGGTTGATCTCCTGCCAGGCCTTGCACAGGCGCCCGCCGATCGCCGCGTTGTGCCGGCGCACGGCGAGCCCGGCGGTACGGTCCTCGACCCGGGTCGGGTCCTTGAGGTCGGCGCCCACCGTGAACACCGAGGAGGTGCCGGTGAGGACGACGGCCGAGGTCTCGGTATCCTCCTCGAACGAATGGGCGGCCGCCATCAGCTCGCGCATCGCCTGACGCGACAGCGGGTTCTTGCCGTCCTTGCGGTCGAAGGTGACGACCGCCACGCGCGGATGCGCATCGCGGGTGATCGTCACATACTCCCAGCTCGCGGGGTCGGCGGTGGTGGTGCGTGTCATCGGCGTTCTCCCTCGGGTGTTGTTGCTGTTGGTTCGGCACCGCGATCCTGCGCCGATCCTGTTCGCTTCGACCAGCCCGCAAATGTTCTTTCAACGTTCCAAGAACATTGCTAGGTTGCGCCCATGGTCGAGGTTCTCTCCGATATCCGCCCGGACGACCGGGCGATCCGCGGACGCGGGGCGGTGTCGAACCGCGTCGGCCGGTTCGAACGCTATGGCCGGCAGGCCTTCGACGACGGTTGGGCGCTGCCCGGCCCGCCGACCAGGCAGGAGGACGCGGAACAGCGCCCCGACACCACCCTGGTCGCGGACGCAAGCCGCCGGATCCTGACCACCAACAATTCCCCGGATGTGCCGTTCGATCGCTCGATCAATCCCTATCAGGGGTGCGAGCACGGCTGCATCTACTGCTTCGCCCGGCCGACCCACACCTATTGGGGGCTGTCGGCCGGTCTCGATTTCGAACGGCGCCTCATCTACAAGCCGAACGCCGCCGACCTCTTGCGCGCGGAACTCGCCAAGCCCGGCTACCGGCCGGAAACCGTGGCGCTCGGCGCCAACACCGACCCCTACCAGCCGGTCGAACGCGACCTCGGGATCACCCGGGCTGTCCTGGAGGTCCTGGCGGAGGCACGCCACCCGGTCACCATCGTCACCAAGTCCGCGCTGGTCACCCGCGACATCGACCTTCTGAAGGAACTGGCCCGCTGGAATGCCGTGCGGGTCTGCATGTCGGTGACGACCCTTGATCGCCGCCTCGCCCGGCTGATGGAACCCCGCGCCCCGCGTCCGTCGTTGCGCACGGCGGCGATCCGGCAGTTGACGGAGGCGGGAATCCCGACCGCCGTCCTGGCGTCACCGATGATCCCCGGCCTGAACGACGCGGAGCTGGAGGCGATCCTGGTTGCCGGGCACGGCGCGGGTGCGCGCCATGCCAACACGATCCTGGTGCGCCTTCCCCTGGAGATTTCCGAGCTCTTCCGGGAATGGCTGGAAGCCCACTATCCCGACCGGGCGCGGCGGGTGATGAACCTGATCCGGCAATGCCGCGACGGGGCGGTCTATCAGTCGCGTTTCGGGGAACGGATGAAGGGGTCGGGTCCCTATGCCGATCTCCTGCAGCAGCGCTTCAAGCGCACCTGCCGGCAGTTGGGGCTGGCCACCGGCGCAGACCGCTATGTGCTGGAGACCCGCCATTTCCGCGCCCCGGACGTTCCCGGCCGCCAGTTCGAGCTGTTCTAGAGCGTTTCCCGGCCAGACTGACCCAGTCTGGCGGTTCGGAAAACGCTCAACCTATTGATCTGACGCGCAAATCGTCGTCGCGGACTCGTTCAGTCCGCTCGAGAACTGCGCTAGGTCACCGCGACCGGATCGAGCAGGGGTAGCGGGCCAGCATCATCGCCTTCATCGCAGTCGGCGCGTTCTCGGCCCCGAGGGTCGGACGCTCCTCGATGAAGTCAACGAAGCTCGCGATCATCAGATCCCGGGTCACGTCGCGTGGCCGGCAGTGGCTGAAGCCGGCGCTGCCGGCGAGCGCGTTGCGCCGCGATTCGTCGTCGATCGCGTCGATCATGCCGCTCATGTAGCCGACGCACAGGCTGACCGCCTCCGCCTGGCCGCGCGGTACCTGCCGGGTGCCGAACGCCAGCATCGGCTGGCACAGGCGTACGAGCTTCGCCGCGGTCAGCGCTTCCAGTCCCTGGGCCGGGGCCGGTGTCGGCGCCCCCGCCATCAGGCTTGCAAGGGCAAGGCCGGCGCCGGCCAGTGCCGCCCGCTCACGGGCGCATGAAGTTGAACGCCTGGTCGTCATCAAGATTCTCGATGGTGAATTCCAGTTCGGAGGAAATGTCGTCCACCGACCGTTCCTTTTTCCACACCCCGATGACGACACTGAGGAAGGCCCGCGCCAGGCTGTCGGTGTCGATCTTGTGGGATGCCGCCTCGTCGAGGGCGGCGGCAAGATGGCGGGTGGCGATGTCGCGCGATGTTGCCATGGTCCGATTACTCCTTGGTCTCGGGGACGATCGGCGCGACGCTAGCGCATTTTCCAGCCGGACGGGATCTGCCCGGCGGTTGGGAAAATGCTCGGATTTAATTGGTTGGCGCGCGTTCCGAAACGCAATGTGGGTCCACATCGCTGGAACAGAGCTAGCCCCCGGGCGCCGCCTCAACCTTGATCTGGATCAGATGGCCGGACGATGACGCCCGACCTTACCATCGAGCGACGCTACCAGGGCCGCGTTTGCGGCGTCGACGAGGTCGGCCGCGGGCCGCTGGCCGGACCGGTGATCGCGTGTGCCGTGGTCCTGCCCGCCGGCATCGAACTCACCGTCCTGGGACGAGAGATCGACGACAGCAAGAAGCTGACCGCCCGGCGGCGGCGCGTGCTCGCCCGCGAGATCTGGGCCGAGGCCATGGTCGCCATCGGCCACGCGACGGTCGAGGAGATTGATACGCTCAACATCCTGCGCGCCTCCGGCCTTGCCATGGGCCGGGCGGTCGCGAAGCTGCCGGTGGTCCCGGACCATGCGCTGGTCGACGGCAATCGTGTTCCCGATCTGCCGTGTCCTGGAACCGCCGTGGTCGGCGGCGACGGCCGCTCTCTCTCGATCGCGGCAGCCTCGATCGTCGCGAAGCACTGCCGCGACCGGCTGATGGCGCGGTTCGCCCGGCGCTACCGTGGCTATGGCTGGGAGCGAAACGCAGGCTATGGCACGGCCGAGCATCGGGCGGCACTCCGCACCCTCGGGGTCACGCCGCTGCACCGTCGCACTTTTGCACCGGTATCTGAGATATTGGCTTTAGGGCCTTGAGACTCCACAAAAAAGCTTGACCGAGAATCGATGCGTCGAAGAGCTTGGTGCGGCCATGACGACGCAAGCGACAGTGAAGTCGGCGACCGCCACGACAGGCCCTCGCCGCCGATCCGCCCGCGACAAAGCCCCCGCGCGCGTGCTCGACCTTCTGCCGGTCGATCAGGTGGTCGAGGGCGACTGCATCGCGGTGATGGAGGCGATGCCGGAGGCGTCCGTCGACCTCATCTTCGCCGACCCGCCCTACAACCTGCAACTGGCGGGCGATCTGATCCGGCCCAACAACACCCGCGTCGACGGCGTCGAGGAGGTGTGGGACCGGTTCGACGACCTCGAAGCCTATGACCGCTTCACCCGCCGCTGGCTGGCCGCCGCGCGGCGGCTGTTGAAGCCGACCGGCAGCCTCTGGGTGATCGGCAGCTACCACAACATCTATCGGGTCGGGACGACGCTCCAGGACCTGGGTTTCTGGATCCTGAACGACATCGTCTGGCGCAAGACCAACCCGATGCCGAATTTCCGCGGTCGGCGCTTCACCAATGCGCATGAAACGCTGCTGTGGGCAGCACCCACCAAGGACAGCCGCTACCTCTTCAACTACGAAGCGATGAAGCACCTGAATGAGGAGGTGCAGATGCGCTCCGACTGGCTGATCCCGATCTGCACCGGGCAGGAGCGGCTGAAGGACGCCGCGGGTCGCAAGGCGCACCCGACGCAAAAGCCGGAGGCGCTGCTCTACCGGGTCGTCATGGCGGCGAGCCGGCCGGGGGGCCTGGTGCTTGACCCGTTCTTCGGCACCGGCACGACGGGGGCCGTCGCGCGCAAGCTCGGCCGGCACTTCATCGGGATCGAGCGCGCTGGAGATGCCGCTCGACCCGTCCCTGCTCGACACCCAGAACAAGCGCACGGAACCGCGCATCCCGTTCGGCTGGGTGATCGAGCACGGCCTGCTCGACGCCGGGGCTGAACTGACCGACGCGCGCCAGCGCCACCGGGCAACTGTCCACGCCGACGGAACCCTCGCGGCGGAAACCCTGGCCGGGCCGGCGCGCGGGTCGATCCACAAGGTCGGGGCGGCGGTCCAGGGCATCAGCGCCTGCAACGGCTGGACCTTCTGGCACTTCCGGGACCCCGGCCGTGGCCTCGCCCCGATCGACGAGCTGCGCGCGCGCCTGCGCCAGTCGATCGCCAGCTGATCGCGCTATCCCGCTGCCAGCTGTTTCAGGGCGTGGCCCGCGACCTTGTGCATGACGGAGGGCAAGGCTTCGTCCCCAAGCCGGTCGGGCATCACCCAGCGGCCTTCCGCCTCGCGCCAGTCGACACCGATCCGGGCCGCCGCGACCGCCAGTTCCAGGTGGAAATGGGTGAAGGTGTGCCGCACGATCCCCGGCAGGAGCCGCCAGGAGCCCGGCGCCGGGGCGCTGGATCGCACCGCGTCGAGCTCCGGAACCGGCGCTTCCCGCCAGTCGGTCGACGGCACCTCCATCATGCCGCCGAGCAGACCTTTTTCCGGCCGGCGACGCAGCAGCACCGCCCCGAACGGATTGACCGCCCAGAACGCCAGCGCCCGGCGTGTCGGCTTCTGCGGCTTCGGCAGCTTCGCCGGCAGGCGTTCGGCGATGCCGCGCGCGTGGCCCGCACAGCCTCTCTGCCAGGGGCAGATCATGCAGCGCGGCCTGGTCGGTGTGCAGACCGTGGCCCCCAGATCCATCAGCGCCTGGGCGTGATCGCCGGCCCGCGTCTCGGGCGTGAGCAGGTTGGCGAGGCGATCGAGATGCGCCTTGACGCCCGGCAGCGGGTCCTCGACCGCGAAGAGGCGGGCCGTCACCCGCTCGATGTTGCCGTCGAGCGGGGTCACATGCCGGTCGAAGGCGATCGCGGCGATGGCCGCTGCCGTATAGGGGCCGATGCCGGGCAACGCGCGCAGGCCCGCCACGGTATCGGGGAGACGGCCGCCATGATCGGTTGTGACCGCCCGGGCACAGGCGTGCAGGTTCCGCGCCCGGGCGTAGTAACCGAGCCCGGCCCAGGCCTGAAGCACGTCGTCGAGGTCGGATGCCGCGAGGTCCTGGACGGTCGGCCAGCGGCTGACGAAATCCTCGAAATAGGGAGCGACCGTGACCACGGTGGTCTGCTGCAGCATGATCTCCGACAGCCAGACATGGTACGGGTCGGCCCGGGTTCCGGGCTCGGCCCGCCACGGCAGCCGGCGGCGGTGACGGTCGTACCAGGCGAGCAGATCGCCGGCGGCGACCGGCGGGGTCGCCGGAAGGGGGACGGTTTCTGCGGGGACGGATTTGCGGCGGGGCATGAACCGGACGCGCGGCAACGGAAAGCCAAGGTGATGGACAAGACCACGAGCGGCATGCGCCCGGCCACCCCGCGCGCCGGCAAGAAGGTGGCGAAGGAAGCAGCGCCGGCCGCCCCCGTGCCGCGTCAGGGCCAGGTGCCGCTCGGCCGCCTGCTGCCCAAGGTCGCAGGTCGCAGCCTGGCCAAGCGCGGGGCGGCATTCGCGCAAATCCTGACCACCTGGCCGGAGCTGGTGGGATCCCGTCTCGCCGGCCATGCGAGCCCGGAGAAGCTCCTGTTCCCGCGTGGCCGCAACGAGGATGCGACGCTTACCATCCGGGTGATCGGTGCCTTTTCGACGGAGGTCCAGCACCGCGCCCCGGTGATCGTCGAGCGGATCAACCTGATCTTCGGCCGACCCCTGATCGGGCGGTTGCGACTCGTCCAGGGCGCGCCGCGCCTGCCACAGCGTGCCGCCGGCCGGCCGCCGCCGCGGCCGCTCGGCGCCGCCGCCCGCCAGGACCTCACCCGCCTGCTGGAGACGGTCGCCGATGCCGATCTGCGCGCAAGCCTGGAGCGCCTGGGCACCCGGGTCCTGACCGTCGGCCCGAAGGAACGCTGAGCGGGCCGGACCGCGCCCGATCCCGCAACTGACCCTTTCTCGCCATCATCGCATGGCTTAACCCCGCAAGAGGTACGACGCCTCTCATCAGGAGCACCGACCACCATGACCTCGCCGATCAGCCGCCGTGCTGCCCTCGCTTCCGGCATCGCCCTCGGTGCCGCCGCCAGCCTTCCGGTCGGACCCGCCCGCGCCCAGGGTCCGGTGATCGACACCGATGCGGCCCTTGCCGAGCGGGCCCTCGGCTCCGACGACGCACCGGTCACGATCATCGAGTACTCGTCGCTGGGCTGCCCGTTCTGTGCCCGCTTCCATGCGGAGATCCTGCCGGCGGTGAAGGAGCAGTTCATCGAAACCGGAGAGGCGCGCCTGGTCTTCCGCGACTTCCCGCTCGACCGGACCAGCCTGGACGCCCATGTCCTGGCGCGCTGCGTCGATGACAAGCGCTACTTCAGCTTCCTCGACATCCTGTTCCGCAACCAGCCGAAATGGAGCCGGGGAGCCGGCACCGACCGTGTCCTGGCCCAGTACGCCCAGCTCGCCGGGCTCGCCCCGGACCGGGTCCAGGCCTGCCTGACCAACGAGACGCTGCGCAACGGCGTGGTCGAGCTGCGCGCCGACGGCGACCGCCTCTATGCGGTCAGCGCCACGCCGACCTTCATCCTGACCCGCACCGGCTCGCCCGACCCGGTCGAGCGGATCGAGGGGCTGGCCGACGTCGCCACCTTCGGCGAGATGATCGCCAAGGTCGCCAACAGCGCCTGATGACGGCATGATCGGGACGCGCGGCCGGGCGGCCCTGGAACCGCCCGCCGCAACCCCCGGCATCCGATCCTTGGCGCGCGGCCTTCGTTGCAGTTCACCAATCTCCGCGTTTCCGGCTTCAAGTCCTTCGTCGACCCGGTCGATATCCCGATCGACGCCGGCTTGATCGGCATCGTCGGGCCGAACGGCTGCGGCAAGTCCAACCTGCTCGAAGCCCTGCGCTGGGTGATGGGGGAAACCT
>CAYNIS010000105.1:0-9812 GCA_964397055.1 uncultured Rhodospirillaceae bacterium
GACCGTCCGCAGCCTGGCCGCCGCGATCGCCTCTGTCGGGGAGGTCGTGAAGCTGATCGATGAGATCGCGAGCCAGACCAACCTCCTCGCCCTCAACGCCTCGATCGAGGCGGCGCGCGCCGGGGAGGCCGGCAAGGGCTTCGCGGTTGTCGCCGGGGAGGTCAAGGCCCTGGCCCGCCAGACGTCCAACGCCACCAGCGATATCTCCAGCAAGATCGCCACCATCCGGTCCTCGTCCGACCAGGCGGTGAGCGAGCTCGCCTCGATCACCCAGGTGATCGAGGAGGTCGACCGCATCAGCCGGGGGATCGCGGAGGCGATGGCCCGCCAGGGGGCGTCCACCGACGAGATCGCGCGCAACATCCAGGACGCGGCGACCGGCACCGACGATCTCTCCCGCCGACTCGACGACGTCTCCAGCCGGGCCGATCAGGCGCGTGCGGAAACCCTGGCGGTCGCTGACTCCTCGGACCGTCTGGTGGCCCTGTCAGGCGACCTCGACCAGGCGCTCGGCGCGTTCGTCGGCAAGCTTTCCGCAGCGTGACACCGCGGCGATCGAATTGCCCAGGCTGCTCTTCTATGCGGCGTCCCTGCCGGTGCCGATGAGCTGGTCCAGCAGGCGCATCACTTCCTGGCTCGGTCCCTCCATGTCTTCAAGAAGGGCCAGCGCCTTGGGGACATCGCCACCAGCTGCTGCTTTCGAGCAGGCAATACCGATCCGGTGTACCTCCGCGTGCGGTTTCTCCAGAGCTATGAAATCCGGATTGTGCCGATAGGGGGCGGCCGCATCGCTGTAGTACCACTTGCCAAGCCGGCAGCTGTGATGATCTGCGAGCTCGTCGGGGTTGAGAGAGGCGAGGCCGAAAATCTGGTCGACCAGCTTCTTTTTCCAGATCACGTGATCTGATCGGGCCGCCCGCAGGACCTTGTCCGGCACGTCGTGTTCGAGGAGGGCGTCGAACTGGCGGCCGATGCGCTGCTCGATCGTCTGCATCACGCTCGCCACGCTGTTGATCTCTCCGACATTCAGCGACGACCGCTCGGCGATCTGCACGATGCCGGAGGAAATCTCGGCGGAAGCCTGCTGCTGCTCGCCCAGCACATGGGTGACTTCGCTCATGCGATCAGCAACCGACCGGGCCTTTTCCAGGATGTCGTGCATGGCGCCTGCGACCGAGCCCATCAGGTCGTGGTTGCTGTCAGTCTCTACGCGCGCGCGCTGCATCGCCGTGACGATTGCGTCCATCCGGCCGATCAGCTGGTCGATGCGCCCGCGCACCTCCTCCGTCGCGCGGGTAGTCTGGGCAGCCAGTCCCTTGACCTCGCTCGCCACGACCGCGAAGCCCTTGCCGGCCTCCCCAGCGCGGGCGGCCTCGATCGTCGCGTTGAGGGCGAGGAGATTGGTCTGCTCGGCGATCTCGTCGATGGTCTTGACGATGTCGGTGATCGACCGGCTGTCCTCCGACAGGGCGTCGATCTGCTGGGCCGCCTCGCCAACCGTCGCGGCGAGGTCGGACATGCCGGCCACCGCCCGATCGACGATGCCGCTCCCCTCGCGGGCGGCGTCCTGGGTCGCCTGGGTGTCGTCGGTCACGGCGCGGGCGGCGTCGCCGATGGTCGCGACACCGACCGTCATCTCCTCGATCGCCGCCGAAATCGACTGGGCACGTTCGTCCAACTCCCGCAGCGACGACATCATGCGCGCATTGCCGATCGAGGTCTCGTTGATCGAGATCGACAGGTCGACGGCATCGTCCATGAGAGACTCGGCGAAGCGGTTGGCGCGATCCGTGGCTTCCAGGGCCAGGCTCCCGGTGATGTAGGTCGACAGCGCCAGTTCCATGTCCATGAGGGCAAGGCTCTGCACGGCGTTGACAAGGCGCGCGCGTTTGCGCCCGGAAAACCGGACCTGGCGCATAGCGACCTCGGCGAGCCGTGCCATGACGAAGGCGTAGCCGCCGATGTACCAGACCGGCGGCACGTTGCGCCGCACATGCACCTCCCCGATGCGGGTGGCGCTGTCGAGATAGGCCTGATCGAAGCGGGCGGAGAACATGTGCTGCCAGTGCCTGGTCTGCGCCTCGATCAGGTGCTGGACCACCTGGTCGGTCGGGAAGAATTCGCGCCCGCCGGGCATGGCGCGCATCTTCGCGTAGAAGTCGGAGAGGATCCTCGGCAGTTCGGCCACGATGTGCGGCGTGACATTTCGGATCAGCCGGATCGCGTCGTCGTCGATCTCGTAAAGGGACAGCCGCTCCTTCAGATCCATGGTGCCTTTCTCCCCTGCGGCGGTGGCGAAGACCTACTCCACGGCAAGGCGCTAGCGCCATTGCCATGAGCAATCGGTTAAGGAGGCCGGTGGGAGGTCGCGATCCTTGCGGGGCCGGTCGCTTGATCCATCCCCGCCCCGGCTCTGCCACCGGATTTCCCAAGGCTGGCCGCGCCACGATAGGGTGGGCGCCTGAACGGCCTTTCGGCCGCGGCGACGAAGCCGAGCGCGAAGAAGACGGAGGACAGCGCATGACCACGCGGGACCAGTCCTACTGGACGAAGCAGAACGTCGAACTGCGCGCGGCCGGTTTCGAGCCGGCGACCATCCGCCAGCGCCGGGCCATCGTCACCGTCGCCAGCCCGTTCACCAACGCGCACCGCTGCAACAACCGGGTCCAGCGCGTCACCCAGCTGGTCCTCGAAGCGCTGGCAGAGGCGAATGCCCAGGGTCTGATCGTCGGCACGCCCGCCGTATCCGATGCGCTCACCCAAGGCCGCGCCAATGCCGGCTACAGCCTGGTGTCGCGGGAACTCTTCGCCGACTGTGTCGAAACCGGGCACTTCGCCCATCACGGCAACGCCATGCTGGTCATCTCCGGCTGTGACAAGACCGGGGCCGCGGCGATGATGCCGCTCGCCCGCGCGAATGCGCCGGGGCTGGTCGTCTACCCCGGCACCAGTTCCCCCGGCTGCGTCAGCTTCGAGCCCTGGGCCAGCAAGGGCAACAACCTGACCATCATGGACTATGTCGAGGGGCGTGCCGCCCATGAGGCGGGCCGCCTGTCGAAGGAACACCTGGGCGAGCTCGAAGGCTCGATCATGCCGGGCAGCGGCACCTGTGGTGCGATGTTCACCGCCAACACCATGAGCACGATTACCGAGGCGATGGGCATGATGCTGCCGCGCGGTGCGTCTCACCCGGCCGACTATCGCGCCGACAGCGATGTCCATGACGACGTCAAGCATCAGGTGCGGGCCTCCGTCGCCGCCTTGATGAGGATGACGGAGACGGGCCTGCGGCCTTGCGACATCATGACCCAGAAGGCGTTCGAGAACGCCATCGTCACGGCCTATGCGATGGGCGGGTCGACCAACATGTACCTGCATCTGCTGGCGATCGCGCGGGAGGCGGAGGTCGCCCTCGACATCGACGACATCCAGGCCATCGGCGAGCGCGTCCCGCTGATCGCCAACCTGCAGCCGCACGGGCCCTACGCCATGATGTCCCTGCACCAGATCGGCGGTGTGCCCGTGGTGATGCGCGAGCTGTTGGACAACGGCCTGCTGCACGGCGACGCGATGACCGTCAGCGGTGCCACGGTGGCGGAAAACCTGGCCCGGGCGCCCCGGCTCATGGACCTGGGGGACCAGGACATCGTGCGGCCGGTGACCGATCCGCTGGCCGCACCGAACAACCACATCTCGGTCCTGAGGGGCAACTTGGCGCCGGACAGCTGTGTTCTGAAGCTGAGTGGCAAGACCCTGGAGCGCGGGGAATTTCGGGGACCCGCGCGGGTCTTCGACAGCGAGGCCGAGACCCTGGCCGCGATCCGCAACGCCAGCATCAAGCCCGGCGACGTCGTCGTGGTGCGCAATGTCGGACCGGTCGGCGAACCCGGGATGCCGGAAATGGTGATGCTGACCATCCAGCTGCAGGGCCGCGGCCTCGGCAAGGACGTGGCGCTGATCACCGACGGCCGCTTTTCCGGCGTCTCGCACGGCATCCTGATCGGCCATATCTCCCCGGAAGCCGCGCGCGGCGGCCCGATCGCGGCGGTGCGCGACGGCGACGAGATCGTCATCGACCCCGTGGCCCGCACCCTCGACGTTGCCCTTGCCGATGGGGAGATCGCGGCCCGCCTTGACGACTGGCGCGCACCGACGCCTGCCGACCGGGTGCGGCGCGGCTCGATCCGCGAGAAGTACACACGCCTCGTCTCCTCCGCGGCTGAGGGCTGCGTTCTCTAAGTCGGGAGCAACTTTTGCGGCCGCAGCCTGGCCCCCGCCCAACTGCTCAATGTCGCTCTCTCGGGGGGGAGCTCGCCGCAGCAAGCAGCGAGTTGCGGCCGCTCCTCGATCTGCTACAGTAGGAAAAGACGCTATAGATCATCTACTTACGCTGCGGATTGCGGCCGCTCCTCGATCTGCTACAGTAGGAAAAGCCTTCATAGATCAGCCACTTACGCTGCGGATTGCGGCCGCTCCTCGATCTGCTACAGTTAACTAACCCGCTAACCCGGTAAACCGCCCGCTGCGGATTGCGGCCGCTCCTCGATCTGCTACAGTTACCCCTCTGCCAAGTGCTTGATATGACTGACCGATCGCGCCGGCCTCGTCACAGTAACTGAAGCTGTGACGGGGCCGGTTCGCTCGGTCGTCGCGATTTTCCGGCGAAAACCCGGATGCGGGCAAACTGCCTGTCGGTGATCGCCATAACCCGCACTTCTCCCTGATCGGGCACCGCCGACCCGACCCGCTTCATATGCACCTCCGCATTTTCGATGGACGCGCAGTGGCGCATGTAGACGGAATACTGCATCATGATGAAGCCGTCTTCCAGCAGGTGCTTGCGAAATCGGGCATAGGCCCGGCGTGCCGCCTGCGTGTCGGTCGGCAGGTCGAACATCGCGATCACCCACATCGAACGCCACCCCCAGGGCTGCGCGACGATCCGGCCGCTATCCGCCATCCGCCGGCTCCCCTGGATCGGGGAGGTTGGAGTCGCGAAGGTCGGGGGCAACCGGCAGCCCCTCCGGCAGGGCCAGGGTCCGTTCCCCACCGGTCAGCGCGCGGGCGAGGGAGGCGGCCCCGGACTGGATCGCCAGCAGAAGCGGCATGCGGCGGCCGGCCACCGACACCGTCTCGTTGAACAGGGAGAGGAGCCGGCCGCGTGCCTGACGGTCGTCCAGCGTGGGGACGGCGGCGGCGTCGCCGACATCGCCGCGTACCCGCCAGTCGACATAGGGCCGATAGGGTTCGAGGAGATCGTCGGCAAGGCAGAACGGATTGCCGCGATGGGCGTGGAACACGCCGATCGACGGGATCAGTCCAGATGCCACGACGGCCCGCGCGGTCGCCGCGCGGACCACCGCATAGCCGTAGTTCAACAGGGCATTGATGCCCGCTGCCCCGCGTTCACGACGAAAGTCAGGCCCGAACAGGTGGCGCCAGTAGCGCTGGGCGGCCTGGGCTTCCAGATTGTCGGGGTCGCCCGACCGGACCCGCCGCGCCATTGGCGCAAGCCCGCCGTGGTGACCGGTGAAGTGTTCGAGGACGGCCGCCTGCTGGCGGATCTTCGCCTGGATCAGTGCCTGCCACAGCCGTTTTTTGAGCGGCAGGGATGCCTCTATCTGGTCCAGGTGCCGTTCGGTCTGCCCATGGTGGGCGTCGAGCGGCAACATCAGCCCCGCCGGCAGATGATCCCGGCCGGTCACCATCACCGTCGCCCCGGCCTCCAGAAGGTCGATGAACACCGATTGCGTGTAGCTGGCCCTGACGTCGTCGACGATGACCACGCCCAGATCCTCGATCGGCAAAGTCAGCCTGGCCTGGTCCGGCCGTTCGACCACAAGTTGGCGGCGGGCAACCGACAGGCGCGTCCCCGGGGTCGCGAATTCCACGGTCTTGCCGATCATGGTCAGTCCCCCGCCCGTCGGATGCGCCCAATCGGATCAACGGAGACTTTCTGCACGTTCGCTGCCTGGATCGACGACACCCTTGGCCTGTAGGTCGTGGCGTGTGCCGCGTCGTCGATCCGTTCAAGAACGATTGGTCCTGCGGCCCACACACCAGTGACCACCCAAAGACCGGCGTGCTCGCCGTCGGGAAAGCGGATCGTATCTCCCGGGGCGAGGGACATCAGGAAGACCGCCCCGTCGTCGCGCTGCCGGCGCACCACCGGCTGCCGCCGGGCCAGCCGGCACGCCGCCTCGAACAGGGAAACCACCTCTCTCACCACCTTGCCGTCCGGCAGCCGGAAGATCGCGACATGGTGATTGCCGCCGAGATCGGCATAGCCGGTCGCGACCGGCGCCATTAGACCGATCTGCTGGCGTACCAGCAGGCGCACCTTGCGGATCTCTGGCCCGTTGGCGCCGACCATCGGGAACGGCGGGAACGCCTTCTTTGGGTCGCCGCCGCGATCGTCGACCCAGTCCCGAACAACCTCGCGGATCCGGACGTCCCGGATCGCATCGATCTCCTTTTTGGTGATCGCGGTCAGCGGCTTCCGCGTGACGAACTCTCGATACGTGACGCTGTTGGTCGTCGTGTCGATCCCGGTGTCGCCGTAGACCGTTTCCTTGTGCAGCCCGCCGGAGACCTTCTTGCGTACCCGGTGGGACACGACGATGTCGGCGACGGCGCGTTCCGCGTCCTGACGGATCGACGGCCAGGGCGGCGGCAGGTCGGGTTCCTCGACCCCGGATACGTCGCGCCGTTGCCAAAAGCGTGACAGTCGGTTGGTCATCCTGGGATGGGTGCAGGCGACCACAAGAGCGTCAACCGCATGGTGTCGATGGTCGGCACGCGTCTTCTCGCCATCCTCAGCGAGCACGTTGTTGAGACCCCAGAACCGCCGCAGCTGGGCGGTGACCCGTCCGGTGACCGACTCCACCCGGACCGGTGACGTCGGCCCCAGGTCGGGCCACAGCCGTTTCAGCTGCGCCATGATCTGACGGGCGGCATAGCTTGTGTCAACCAGCTGCCGCGCGGTGAAATCCTCCGGCAGGTCCTTGGCGAGGAGGCGGTTGACCTTCGATCGGGGCAGGCCCGGTGCGCCCGGCTTCGGTGCTGCCAGCCACGCGACCTGGTCGCGGAATTCCTGCCAGCGATCGGTGTCCGCCCCAAGCCATTGCCAGGGGGTTCGATTGCCCTTCTCTGCATTCAGGTCGCGCCGGCAGATTGTTTTGTTGGCGAAGCTGTTGTCGAAGCTCACCGACCGCGGTCGGATGTGCTCCACTTCATACAGCGGCTGCCGGCCGAACAGGTCGTCGAACGAAACGGCGTCGCCGGAA
This sequence comes from uncultured Rhodospirillaceae bacterium, assembly GCA_964397055.1. GTDB lineage: Bacteria > Pseudomonadota > Alphaproteobacteria > CAYNIS01 > CAYNIS01 > CAYNIS01. The sequence continues at coordinate 7,287 of CAYNIS010000105.1, forward strand.
TAGGGGCATCGGCACTGCCCCTCCTGCCACAACCGCCATTTGTCGATGTCGCCGGTCTTGGGTTCGGCGATGCCTGCCTTCTCAAGCGCCTCCTTCGCCTTCTTGCGGTCCCGCTCGTTCGACCGGTTGCGGTTCTGGATTTCCTCCCGCTCCGCCTTTGACTTGCCCACCTCGCGCGCGAGTTCGATGCGGATCTTGTCGGGCTTGCCGAACACCTCGATCAGGTTGTTGACCACCTTCCGCAGTTCGTTCTGGACCCGGACGACGGTCGGGTTGCGCACCTGTGCCAGCCGCTCGCGCTCAGACTTGTCATTCGGGCTCGGCAGTTTCGTCAGCTCCTCCCCGGTTGCTTGCAGATCGCGGGCGGGGAAGGTCGCGTTGCGCCAGTCCTCCCAGTCCGGTCCGTTGATCAGGGCGCCAAATCGGACGCCGGCTTCGAGATGCGGCAGGCAGTCCCGCAACGCTGTCGCGGAATAGGCGTCCCAGCCTGCGGGGAGTTGAAGGTCGGCCAGGCGCTGGCCTTCCTCCTGGGTCACGTCGAAGTCCGCCATCAGGCCCTGCACCGCCGCCGCACGCCTCTGCCGTCGTTCGCTTTCGCGCAGGATCACGATGCGCTGGTCGCCGACCTCTCCATAGTCGGCATGCCAGAGCCGGTCCGGAATCTTGTCGCGGATTGCCTGCTTGTGGGGATGGTTGCGCCATGCCGCCCCGAATATGTCGGCAAGCTTGGCTTCGAGCGGGTTCCCCGGCAGGGTCTTGTCGCCGCCAACTTCCAGATTGAACTTGGCCTGCTTCTCGGCACCCTTCTCGCCGCGTGCTGCGAAGATCGGGGCCAGCGCTTTACGAACACCGCCCCATGTCATCGATCCCTGATCCTGGAGGCTGCCGAGGATTGCCGCCCGTTCCTCCGCGTCCAGTGGGCGCGCGTTGCCGCCCGCAAAGGCAAGGTTGTTCACCTTCTCCAGCATGCGTTTTTGCAGCGATAGCCACGAGCCCCTCGGGCAGGGTGTTTCAGCCGGCATCAGCCGGCAGGGGATCAGGGTATTGCGGCGCCAGAACACCGGCCTTTGGAAGAAGATCGTCTGGTGCACGGCCGCCTTGAGCCCCGGGTCCCGCAGTACGGGGTGGTGTTGGGCCTGTGCCGCCCACAACGCCTCGAACTCCGACTCGACATCGCCGCGATGGGCATGGGTCCCGCGTTTGCGTTCGTGGGGGCCGCGTTCGGCCAGATAGGCGCCAAGCGTCTTGCCGGATAGTTTGAGGTCGCTTTTGGCGTCGACTTCATCGGCGTCGCCGTCCCCCGGCGTGTCCTCCTCGACGATGTCGCGCCCGCGGAAGTGGCGGCGTTGGGCCAGGTGATAAAGGGCGCGTCCGAGCTCATGCGGCGCCAAGGCCTCGTCGAGACCGCGGCGCCTCGCTTCCCAGGCGTCTACCGCCATGATGCGCTGCCAGTCCGGCGTGTCGAAGCCGGGCAACAGACCATGCCGGGTCAGAAGCTGGTTGAGATCGCGCCGCCGCTGACGACGGCGCCGCAACTGGCGTCGCATCATGCGCTTCTGTCGGCGGGTCTGGTTCAGGGGTTCGTGGCCCTTGGGATCGCGCGCTTCCGGGAAGATGCGCGTGCCCATCCACAGGATTCGCCCCGCCGCGTCATCGTCATGTTCGATGACCGCGAAGCCGATCGAGGTGGTGCCGATATCGAAACCGAAGATGCGTGCCATCACACTCCCCCTTGAAATGCGAGAGTGCAGAGATTATCCTCCAATTTGTAGCAAATCGAGGAGAGGCCGCTTTTCGCAAGCAAAACGACCCTTCGTGCGGGCTCGGCATCCCAAGGTCAATTGCCGGCTTGTTCACCCCCGGGGCCACGTCTTCGGGGGTGTTCTTGTGTTGTGGGGAGCCAAACCTGTCCGGTCTTGACGGCGACGCGTCAGGTCATCAAGCCGTGAGCTTGCATGCGGTGCTCGATCTCGGCATTGAGTTCGGGGCAGCGGTCGTCGATCTGGTCGAGCGCCTCCATCTGGATGGCGGCGATGCTTAGGAAGAGCTCCTTGCCAACAGTCTCCCGCTCCCCTTCGGTGGCAAGGACAGCCAGCACCTTGATCGCGTCGCTCAATAGCGGGACGGCGGTGATCGCCTGGATCGCGACGTCCCGGGCGGGATGCTTGTACCTGCCACGACGCGGTCTTGCCGAGGGCGGCGCGCGCCTCGGTTTTTCGTCACTCCGCCGGGGCGGGTTTCGGGGCCGGCGGGGTTGAGCCGGTGAGGCCGGAAAGGGAGCCGCCGTCGAGGCCGACCTCCTTCAGGAGGGCGTCCACCAGCGGCGCCTGGCTGCGGTAGCGCAGGGCCGTGGAGACCACCTGGTCGGCGAGGTTGCCGCCCGAGCCCCCGGCATGGCCGTTGCCGCCCGAGCCCCCGGCATGGCCGTTGCCGCCGTTCATGCCGTCGAACTGGACGATCTTGATGCCCTCGATCCGTTCCATCGGCTTGACCGACTGGGCGATCACCTCCGGCAGGTTGGCGAGC
>CAYNIS010000106.1:0-9418 GCA_964397055.1 uncultured Rhodospirillaceae bacterium
CGTTTCGCGGCGGAGATGCTGGACTACTCGATCTGATCGGCAGCGCTGCGGGCCGTTAACAAAAGCTTTAGGATTCCGATCGGGTTTCGGGCACTTTCAGGGGATAACAGAGAACCCTGGGAGGTATGTCCGATGGCCCCTGACGGTCCGCTTGCAACACCCGACCGCCCCTGGACCCAGCACTACGCTGACGGCGTGCCGGTCGATGTCGATGTCACCCAGTGGCCGCATGTGCCGGCGTTCCTTCGCGACGCGGCGAGCCGCTTCAAGACCCGCCCGGCCTTTGTCACCTGCCTGCCGAACGGCATGGCCGGGACCCTCAGCTATGGTGAAATCGACGAGATGTCGGACGGCTTCGCCGTCTACCTGCGAGAGGTCCTGAAGCTGTCCGCCGGCGACCGGGTCGCCGTCCAGCTGCCGAACTGCCTTGCCTATCCGATCGTGGCTTTCGGGGTGTTCAAGGCAGGCTGTGCACTGGTCAACGTCAACCCGCTCTACACCGGGACGGAGATGGTTCCGCTCTTGAAGGATGCTGAAGCGCGCGTCCTCATCGGCATCGACCTGTTCGGCGACAAGATCGAGCATGTCCTGCCGGAAACCCCGGTCGAGCATGTGGTGATGACCCGGATCGCGGAGTATTTCCCGCTGATCCCGTCCTTCATCGTCGGCACGGTCCAGAAATACGTCCAGAAGACGATCCCCAAGACCACGTTCAAGTCGACCCGCCTCAGCGCCGCGGTCGATCAGGGCATGGCGCTCGTCTTCAAGAACGCCGATCTCGCCAAGGGCTACGCTGAGGAGATCAAGCCGGAGAGCATGGCGGCGCTCCAGTTCACCGGCGGCACAACCGGCGTGTCCAAGGCGGCGATGCTGAGCCACGCCAATCTGATCGCCAATCTCTGCCAGTCGAATGCCGTCCTCGGCAATCGAATGAAGGAAGACGGCGAATGCGTGATGACGGTCCTGCCGCTTTATCACATCTTCGCCTTCACGGTTAATCTCTTCGTCTTCTATGGAAAGGGGGCCCTAAACCTTCTGATCCCCAATCCGCGCCCGCTGACGAACCTGCAAAAGGCGTTCGCGAAGTACAACGTGACCTGGCTGCCGGGGGTCAACACGCTGTTCAACGGCCTCCTCAACGAGGAGTGGTTCACCTCCAGCCCGCCGAAGGAGATCACCGCCTGCGCCGGTGGCATGGCGCTGCAGCCGGCGGTCGGCGAACGCTGGGAGAAGATGATCGGCCGCCCGGTGTTCGAGGGCTACGGCCTGACCGAAACCTCGCCGGTGGTGACCTTCCAGCCGCTCAACCAGCCTCCGCGCCTGGGTACGATCGGCATCCCCGTGCCGTCGACCGATCTCGCCATCATGGACGAGGCGGGCAAGATCCTCGACCCCGGGGAAGTCGGGGAGATCGCGGTCAAGGGCCCGCAGGTCATGCAGGGCTACTACAACCGCCCGGAGGAAACGGCGAAAGTGATGCGCGAGGGCTGGTTCCTGACCGGCGACATCGGCGTCATGGAGGCCGACGGCTACGTTCGGATCGTCGATCGCAAGAAGGACATGATCATCGTCTCCGGCTTCAACGTCTATCCGAACGAGATCGAGGACGTGATCGTCCGCCATCCGGATGTGCTCGAGGTTGCGGTCGTCGGCGTGCCGTTCGAGGAGACCGGGGAGGCGGTCCAGGCGTTCATCGTGCCCAAGCCGGAGCTCGAGGAGCGGCTGACGGCCGAGGCGGTGATCGCCCACTGCCGGGAGCACCTCACGAACTACAAGGTGCCCAAGCAGATTGTTTTCCGGGATGAGTTGCCGAAGTCGCCGGTCGGTAAGATCTTGCGGAAAGACCTCCGCGGACAGGCGACGGCCAGCGCCGCGGAACGCTGATCCCGCGCACCGACACCTGAAAGGGCCGCGCCTTGACCATCCGATTGGCCGTCGCGGCCCTCACTCTTTCTCTCTCGATCGCTCTGGGTGCCGGCAGGCCGGTGCTCGGTGCGGAGCCGGTCGACCTGGAACTCGTGCTTGCGGCCGACGGTTCCGGGTCGATCACCGACCGGGAGCTTGCCTTTCAACGCCAGGGATATGCGGACGCGATCGCCAACGAGCGCATCCTGGAGATCATCACCGGCGGCATCCACGGCCGGATTGCGCTGACCTACATCGAATGGGGCTCCGCGCGGTCGGTGCACACCATCGTGCCGTGGGCGGTGATCGACGGGGCGGAGGCCGCGGCGCGGTTCGCGGAGGCACTGCTCACCGCCCCGCGCAGGGCGCAAGGGTACAATTCGATCAGCCAGGCGATCTGGTACAGCACCACCCAGATCGAAGAGAACGCCTTTGACGGCCTGCGCAAGATCATCGACGTGTCCGGCGATGGCCCCAACCGGGGCGGCCCGCCGCTGGAGCTGTCGCGCCAGCGCGCCCTGTCTTTCGGCATCACGATCAACGGCCTCGTCATCAACGCGGAGTCCGGCTATCCGGGCCCGGGCGGTATCCCGCTGCCGCTTCACTACGAGCGCGACGTGATCGGCGGTTTCGGCGCGTTTGTCGAGGTCGCCGACACGCGCGACGAGCTGGCCGAAGCCATCCTGCGCAAGATGTTCCTGGAAATCGCCGGGACCGATCAGCTGCCTGCCGATCTCGTCACCACCGGCATCGCCGCCGGGGACTGATCAGGTCATCAGGAGATCCTGGTCGTCCGGGTCGAGCGCGAAGCGGGGCCCGGCCTGCGGCTGCGACCGGCCGATGACGAGGTCGATCGCCTTGTCGGCGGCGTCGCGGAACGGCAGCAGGACCAGATCGGCACCGGCCTCCAGCAACAGCATGGTATCCGCATCGCGATGGGCGGTCACCGCGATGCGCCCGGTGTAGCCGGCGTGCTTCAGGGCGCCGAGCAGGGTCAGCCGCGGGTCGAGCTGGGTGAGGCCGATTTCCGTCTCCGGCACGGCGGAGATCACCCATTGCACCTGGCCGAGCGGCAGATGGGCGACCAGTTCGGGATCGCCGACATCGCCGTAATGCGCGTGCATGCCCGCCGCCTTCCAGAAGTCGACGATGCTGGGGTTGAAGTCGATGCCGAGCACCCGGTGCCCCGCCGCTTCCAGCCCGGCCGCGATCTGACCGCCGAAGCGGCCGAGCCCGAACACCACCGCATCCACGCCGACGACGTCGTTTGCGGCTTCCTCCGCGAGCTCCTCCCGGAACGGCTGCCGCCGCTCGAAGGTGCCGAGGAAGGGTTCGCACCAGCGGTAGAGCGTGTGCGAGAAGGTGATCATGTAGGTCGACATGGAGATCGTGATCAGCCCGACCAGGGTCACGAGGCCCAGCGCTTCCGGGCGGACATGGCCGAGGTCGACGCCGACCGCGACGAAGATCAGGGAGAACTCGCTGATCTGGGCGACGGTCAGCCCGGCCAGGAAGCCGGTGCGCTTGCGATAGCCCATCGCCCCCATGATCGCGAGCACGATGATCGGATTGCCGATCAGGACGAAGGCGGCGAGGACCAGCGCCGGGCCGATGCTCTGCCCGAGCAGGGCAAGGTCGAGCGACACGCCCAAGGCCACGAAGAAGAAGAGCAGGAGGAAGTCGCGCAGGCTGGCGAGGCGGGCGGCGACCGCCTCCCTGTAGGGGGTCGAGGCGAGCCCGACCCCGGCCAGAAGCCCGCCCAGTTCCTTGCCGAAGCCCAGATAGTGGCTGACCGCGGCGAGGAGGGCGGCCCAGCCGATCGCGAAGCAGACGAGGAGTTCGGGGACCCGGGCGAGGCGCTGCACCAGCGGCTTGGCGATGAAGACGATGAACACCCCGACCGCCGCCAGGAGGCCGAGGCCGGACGCCAGCACCTCCGCGATGGCGGCGAGGCCGGGACCGCCGCCATCGGCACCCGCACCCACGCCGGCCGCCGACAGCGCGATCATGGAGATGACGACGACCAGGTCCTGGACGATCAGGAAGCCGAGGGCCACCCGGCCGTGGAGGGAGTCGATCTCCTTCTTGTCGCTCAACAGCTTCACGATGATGATCGTGGAGGAGAAGGTGAGGGCGACCGCGACGTAGAAGCTGGTGGTGGCGTCGAGGCCGAGAGCGAGCCCGATCGCGAACCCGATGACCGAGGTGAAGGCGACCTGGCCGAGGCCGGTGGTGAGCGCCACCGGTCCCAGCGTGCGGACCAGTTTGAGGTCGAGCTTAAGGCCGACCAGGAACAAGAGGACGGCGATCCCCAGTTCCGCCAGCAGGTCGATGTGCTGGTCGGAGCGCGCGATGTCGAGCGCGCTGGGGCCGACCAGGATGCCAACCGCGATGAAGCTGACGATCAGCGGCTGGCGGGCGATCAGGCCGAGGAAGCCGACGCCGGCGGCGATCACGAGGATCGCGGCGATCTCGTAGAACAGATAGCCGGCGATGACCTCTTCCATGGTGCCCTCCGGGTGCGGCTCCGTGATCTCCGCCCCGGCTGTTTGGGACCATACGGCCGGACAATTCAACCACACGAAGCCTCGGGATTGATCGGGCCGCCGGTCCGGTCCAAAACTTGACACCAGAAAGACAACAGGAGGGGAGGGCCGTCGATGACGGAAAGCGCGATCGACCCCGTGGTCGAACCCTTGGTTCTGGACCTGGTCGAATGGGTCGCCCGCGCGCCGCGCGATTATGCCGACGTCATGGCCGCGTGGCGCACCTCCTGTCCCCGCCTGCCGGTCTGGGAAACCGCCGTCGACCTCGGGTGGGTGATCCGTGAACATCGCCCTGGTGCCGGGGCCGTCGTCCGGGTGACCGAAGACGGCCTTGTCCATCTCGCCCGTGCCGGGCGCCGCCCGCCACCCGCTTCAATCCGCCCGCTGGAGATCGCCCGATGACCGACCTCGACACTTTCCGTACCGAGACCCGCGCGTGGCTGGAGGCGAACTGCCCGCCGTCGATGATGACGGCGATGCCCGAGGACGAGATGGTCTGGGGCGGCCGGAACGCCGTCTTCAAGAACCCGGACTCCAAGGTGTGGCTGGACCGCATGGCCGAACGCGGCTGGACCGTGCCGACCTGGCCGAAGGAATACGGCGGCGGCGGCCTTTCCAAGGAGGAGGGGCTGGTCCTGAAGGAGGAGATGTCGGCCCTCGGCTGCCGGCCGCCGCTCCTGTCCTTCGGTATCTGGATGCTCGGCCCGGCCCTGCTTGAATTCGCCGACGAGGCGCAGAAGAAGACCCACCTGCCGAAGATTGCCCGTGGCGAAATCCGCTGGTGCCAAGGCTATTCGGAGCCGGGGGCGGGCTCGGACCTCGCCTCCCTCCAGACCAAGGCGGTCGACCAGGGCGACCACTACTTGGTCAACGGTCAGAAGATCTGGACCTCCTACGCCAATCATGCCGACTGGATCTTCTGTCTGGTGCGGACCGATCCGGCCGCGCCGAAGCACCAGGGTATCTCCTTCCTCCTGATCGACATGGACGACCCGGCGATCGAGACCCGCCCGATCAAACTGATCTCCGGCGCCTCGCCCTTCTGCGAGACCTTCTTCACCGACGTCAAGGTGCCGAAGGAACAGCTGGTCGGCGGCCTCAACAAGGGCTGGACCATCGCCAAGCGCCTCCTGGAGCACGAGCGCAACTCGATCGCCGATTTCGGCAGCCGCGCCCAGGACGCCGCCCGCTCGCTCGATGCGATCGCCAAGAACATGTTCGGGACCGACGGCAGCGGCCGCCTCGCCGATCCGGTGCTGCGCGACACCATCATCCGCAACAAGATGGACGGCCGCGCGTTCGAGTTGACCCGCGAAAGGGCCGCCCTGGAGGCGGAGGCGGGCGCCAATCCCGGACCGGCCTCCTCCATCTTCAAGTATTTCGGCTCCGAGCATAACAAGCGCCGCAACGAGATCCTGATCGAGACCCTGGGCCTTCAGGGCCTCGGCTGGGAGGGCCCGGGTTTCGAGGAGGACGACCTCAAGGTCACCCGCGACTGGCTCAGGTCGAAGGCCAACTCGATCGAGGGCGGCACGACCGAGGTGCAGCTCAACATCATCGCCAAGCGCGTGCTGGCGCTGCCGGATTGAGACGGGAGGGCTCGGCAAGATGGCTCTGGTACTTAGCGAGGACCAAAGGTTCCTCAAGGACACCGCGCACAGCTTCTTTCAGGAAAAGATGCCGGTCACCCACTTCCGCGCGCTCCGGGATACCGGCGACCCGATCGGCTTCTCGAAGGAGATGTGGGGGGAGATGGCGGCCCTCGGCTGGGCCGGCATCATCTTCCCGGAGGGCTATGGCGGCTCCGACTTCGGTCATGTCGGGCTCGGCACCGTGATGGAGGAGGCCGGCCGCACGCTGGCCCCGAGCCCGCTCTTCTCGACCGTGCTGATGGCCGGCAGCGCCATCCTCCTCGGCGGGTCGGAGGCCCAGCGGCGCGACATCCTGCCGGCGATCGCCGCGGGTACCCGCTTCCTCGCCCTCGCCCTGGAGGAGAAGGCCCACCACGCCCCGGCCGAAATCGCGGTCCAGGCGCACAAGGTCGATGAGGGCTATCGCATCGACGGCACCAAGAGCTTCGTCATCGACGGCATGGCCGCCGACCAGCTGGTCGTGGTTGCGCGCACCGCCGGCCAGCCCGGCGACACGCAGGGGCTGACCCTGTTCCTGGTCGATGCCGACGCACCGGGCCTGGAGCGGCAAGCTCTCCACATGGCGGACAGCCGCGGCATGGCCCGCATCACCTTCAACGGTGTCACGATCGGCTCTGAAGCCATCGTCGGGTCCGTCGGCGACGGCTGGGCGCTACTGGAGCAGGTCCTGGACCGGGCGCGCATCGGCCTTGCCGCGGAGATGCTGGGGGCCACCCTGGAGGCGTTCGAGCGCACCGTCGCCTACCTCAAGGAACGCAGCCAGTTCGGCCAGCCGATCGGGTCCTTCCAGGCGTTGAAGCATCGGGCGGCGGAAATGTTCGCGGAGATCGAGCTCACCAAGTCGGTGGTGCTCGACGCACTCTCGGCGATCGACGAGCGGCGCAACGACATCGCCCAGGCCGCCAGCCTCGCCAAGGTCCGCGCGAACGATACGCTCCATCGCGTCTCCAACGAGTTCCTGCAGATGCATGGCGGCATCGGCATGACCGACGAATACGACATGGGGCTGTTCATGAAACGCGCCCGGGTCGCCCAGGCGACCCTCGGCGACAGCCGGTTCCACCGCGATCGCTACGCCCTGCTGGAGCGGTTCTGAGACCTATTCGGCGGGATCGAAGCGCGGGCTCATGGCGGCATGGGCCTGGGCCCGCCGGCTCTTCGAGCGCACGCTCATCGGCGGCTTGATAAGGCTGACCGGCCCGTGACCGCGCGCGGCATTGCGCCCGTAGATGCGCCCGAGCGGCGCTGCCGACAGCCCGTGAAGCACGATCGAGAGGGAGATGGTCAGCACGACGACCGGCACGATCGGCGCCAGGCTGTCGCCCAGCGGCCCCTCGATCGCGATGAACAGATAAAGGGCGCTGGCAATGCCGCGGGGGCCGAACCAGCCGATGAACGCCATGGTCCGGATCGACAGGCTGGCGCCCAGAAGGGCGACGAAGACCGGGACGATCCGTACCACGGTGAGGCTGAGCCCGGCATAGACGAACTCCCGCCAGCTCCATGCCGGCAGCGCCTCTGCGACCAGTGTTAGCCCCAGGATGTAGAACACCAGAAGCGCGAGGAGCGTGCCTTCGGCCTCACCGAACTCCTCGATCCGCTTGCGCACGCCAAGGGTGTGGACAGTCAGCGTCAGTCCGGCGACGAAGGCGGCGATGAAGCCGTTGCCGCCGATCGCTTCCGCGCCGACATAGGCAATGAGGGCGAGGGCGAGCGCGCACAGCCGTTGATAGGCCCCGGTCATCCAGTGGTGATCGGACGCTTCCTCGATCAGCCAGCCGCCGATGTAGCCGACCGCTGCCCCGGCGAGGGGGCCGAGGATCATCTGCAGGCTGAGGATGCGCAGCCAGGCATAGGCCTCGATCGCTTGCGTGCCGTGGTCGTGGACGACCAGGGCCGCCAGCACCAGCGGCAGGACCAGGCCGTCGTTCAGGCCGCTTTCCACGTTGATCGCGCGGCGTTCCGCCGGCGGCACCTGGGGGTTGGCGATCGTGGCCTGGCTCAGTGCCGCGTCGGTCGGGGCCAGGATCGCACCGACCAGAAGCGCCAGGGGCACGGTCAGGTCGGGAAGGACGATCAGGGCCGCCGCCGTCCCGGCGATCACCGTCAGCGGCAGTCCGATCGACAGCAGCCGCACCGGCAGTCCGGGATCGTGGATCAGGCTGCGAAAGTCGATCCGGGCGGCGTCGGTGAACAGGATGACGATCAGCGCGATCTCCGCGATCGCCAGGATCAGGATGCGATCGACCGCGATTTCGGCGAACTGGTGGGCGATCGGCCCGGCGACGATGCCGGCCGCCAGGAACACCATGGGCCCGGTCACGACGCTGTTCTCAGCGCGCTTCGAGAACAGTCCGTAGATGAACAGAACCAGCGTGAAGCCGGCGAAGATCAAGAGGTCCTGGTGCATTGGATGGGGCCGGCGCCGATGATACTGCTAGCGCGTGTTCCAGCGATGTGGGCCCACGTCGCGGTTCGGAACGCGTACTAACCAATTGAACCTGAGCATCTTCCGAACCGCCGGGGCGATTCCGTCCGGCTGGAAAATGCTCTAGCCATCGCGGGTGGGCGTTGGCCTGGGCCTCGCCACCCGACCGCCGCGTCTTAGCCCATTCGCACTTGCGAAATGATGAAGGGCGACGCTGACGCGCAGGTGCCGGCGGTGGCGTTGCCTGCCGGCGGTTCCAGAGCGGATGGGCGCGGCTGAACGGCCGGCTTCAGGCCGGCGCCTCGACATACGGCATGATCTCCGCCTCGGCGCGCAGCCAATGCTCCTGGGCGCGGCCGTCCTGGCGGCCCTCGGCGACCCAGATCTCATAGGCGCGGTCGCTGATCATGCGGCGGACCTGGCCGTCCCACAGCCCCTGGGCGACCTGGACGTTGAGTTCGCACAGCGAGCGGACCTGATCGATGGTCAGGACATCCGTGCCCATGGTGGTCGCCAGGACATAGTCGCAGACACTTTGCAGGCTGTTGTGCAGTTCCTGCGGCAGATGTTCGGCGCCGCGCTTCAAGACGGCGCGAATGCCGGTCCACACCAGCACGTTCTCCCGCACCGCCTTCTCCAGTTCGGCGCGGCTGACGGCATCGGCCATCTGCTGGGCGCTGCGCAGAAGGGCGCGGCATTCTTCCAAGGCGGTGTTGGTTTCTTCGCTCATGGCTTCCCCCATCGATCGCCGCGGCATGCGCTGGCCGATGCGTGTTCGTGTGACCAGGCCCAAATCCTCAGATTCGCTGGTAACCGGCGGTTCGTTAACAACTGATTGATGCCACGTCCAGAGTACTGTCTTCGGCCGCAGGAAATGTCCTCAATCC
>CAYNIS010000106.1:9428-9786 GCA_964397055.1 uncultured Rhodospirillaceae bacterium
GCCCGGTCCGTCCCGGCGGCGCGCGCGGCAGTACGACGCCGGCCGGTCGGAACCATTGCGTGTCGAGCCGATAGCCGGCATCGACGGGCAGCGTGACGCCGGTCAGGCCAGAGGCCCGATCGGACGCGAGGAAGGCGATGGCCGCCGCCACCTCCTCCAGGGTCACCGTCCTGCCGAGGGCGGCGGTCCGCGCGATCGTCTCGGCAACGGCGGTATCGACCGCGTCCTCCGCATCATGGTTGAAGCCGGCGACGCCGGGCCCCGCCGTCACACAGTTGACGCGGACGCCGGCCCTGCCCCATTCGGCGGCCAGGCATTCCGTCAGGTTCACCAGGGCATCGCGCGCGGTCTTGCGCAG
>CAYNIS010000107.1:0-3036 GCA_964397055.1 uncultured Rhodospirillaceae bacterium
GCGTGATGATCGAACCCCCAGTCCCGGGCGTCGAGGACGCCGGCCCGTGCCGCGGGCGGCTCGGCCCCGGGGTGATGGGCGTGCAAGGGCGCGGCGGTGAGGAGCGCCACCGCCGAAAGCAGAAAAATCAGCACCGGGATTGCCCGGGTCTGCGCCATTGCCGCCCATATCCCGTGTTTCGGGCCGAAGGAGTACTAGAACATCCGCATTCGGCGCGTGCAATCGCAACGCCCGGTTCAGGAACATGCGTCGCTCCCCCCGCTGAAACCGGTTTTCGGCGAAGCCCGGTGCGGCCGGATGTTGAAATGCGTGGTTTGCGTGTGGTTCCGGAAGCTCAGCCGAGGCGCGACTGGCTGAGCTGGCTGCGCACCTCCGTCAGCAGGCGCTCGGCCTCGCTGCCCTGGATGCGGGAGATATCGTCCTGATACTTGAGGAGCGTGCCGAGAGTGTCGTTGATCGTCGCCGGGTCGAGCTCGAGGTTGTCCAGTTCCGAGAGGGCCTGGACCCAGTCCAGCGTCTCGGCCACCCCGGGCAGCTTGAACAGGTCCATCTCCCGCAGCTTCTGGACGAAGGCGACGACCTGGGCGCTCAACCGTTCGCCGGCACCCGGCATCTTGCGGCGGATGATCTCCATTTCCCGGTCGGCGGCCGGATAATCGACCCAGTGATAGAAGCAGCGCCGCTTCAACGCGTCATGGATCTCGCGCGTGCGGTTGGACGTGATGATGACGATCGGCGGTTCGGCCGCCTTGATCGTGCCGATCTCCGGGATGGTGATCTGGAAGTCCGACAGGACCTCCAGCAGATAGGCCTCGAACGGCTCGTCGGTGCGGTCGAGCTCGTCGATCAGGAGCACCGGGGCGCCGCGCTCGCCGACTTCCAGCGCCTGCAGGAGCGGCCGTTTGATCAGGTAGGTGGACGAGAAGATATCCTCGGCGATGGTGCCGGTCGCCCCGCTCGCCTCCGCCATGCGGATGGCGATCATCTGGCGCGAGTAGTTCCATTCGTAGACCGCCGAGGCGATGTCGAGCCCCTCGTAGCATTGAAGGCGCACCAGCGGCCGGTCGAGGGCGCCGGACAGCACCTTGGCGATCTCGGTCTTGCCGACACCGGCCTCGCCCTCCAGGAACAGCGGCCGGCCGAGCCTGAGGGCGAGGTGCAGGGCGGTTCCGAGCGACCGGTCGGCCACATAGTTGCCGCTGCCCAGCAACGCCATGGTGTCGTCGACGCTGGCTGGCAGGGCGCTCGTGGAGTTGGGCATCGGGCAGTTCGGCTTTCAGGCTGTCGGATGGAGGCTCTGGCGCTGGTGAAGTGAGTTCGACGTTTGGAACCCTCTGGCAACAAGTCCCGAACCAAACGTCAAATTCGAAAAACTCCACTAGAATCAATATATTAACTCGTGGTTTTGCGATTCCGACATTTGTCTGGGTGCTGTTTTCGACAGGGTCGCAAATGTCGGAACCAAACCGCTAGGAAGGTTCATACCAAACGCCGGAAACTCCGGTCAAAAGCCGGCGGGCAGGGCCTTGAGCGGCGGTCACGGCGGGTAGAGCGTCTCTCCCAGCCGGATCATCAGGACGTCGACCGAGCGGGAGAGCTGGCGGTACTGCCCCTCCGGCACGCGGGTGACGACCTTGAAGAAGTGATCGCGATACCCGGTCAGGAACAGGAAGGTGAGCCAGGGCCGATCCTCCGGCCCGGTCTCGTAGAGGGCATAGAGGGTCTCGAACTGCGGCGGCCAGCTGTCCAGGGTGAGCGTGCCGTTGTCCCGCAGCACCGGCACCCGTTCGCGCCGCAGCCGGGAGTCCGCCAGAATCTCCAGATGGGCGCGCTCGAACTCCGCCCAGGCAAGCTCGCTCGAAGCCCCGTCGGGAATGGCGGGGCCAGTGCCCCGGTAGACGAAGAGGTCGGCACGCGCCTCGCCGATGCGATAGGTCAGGGAGACGCCGCGTTCCGCCTCCTCGAACTGGTAGCGCTCGGTGAAGCCGAACGCGCCAAGGTCGAGCGGCAGGATGAGGCCGACGCAGTCCAGCCGGGTCAGGGCCGCCTGCTGGGCCCGCGCCGGGGAAGCGCCCGCAACCGACAGAAAAGGGGCTGAAGCGACCAGCACGGCCGCGACAGCCCCCTTCAGGAACTTCATGCCGGTCACGCCGCGGCGGCAACTGCGCGCTTGGCCATCACCCGCACCAGATGGGCACGGTATTCGGACGAGGCATGGATGTCGGCGTTCATGCCGTCGGCGTCGACGGCAACACCGTCGAGGGCGTCCGGCGCGAAGTTGGCGGTGAGCGCGGCTTCCGCCTCCGCCCAGCGGAACACGCCCGGGCCGGCGCCGGTCACCGCCACCCGCAAGCCACCCGGAACCCGGGCGACCATGACGCCGACGATGGCGTAGCGGCTGGCCGGGTTCGGGAACTTCGAATAGGCGGCCTTCGCCACCTGCGGGAACTTGATGAAGCGGATCAGTTCCTTCTCCTCCAGCGCGGTTTCGAACATGCCGGTGAAGAAGTCGTCGGCCGAAAGCTCGCGCGTGGTGGTGACGATGGTGGCACCGAGGCCCAAAAGGGCCGCCGGGTAGTCGGCGGCCGGATCGTTGTTGGCGATCGATCCGCCGATGGTGCCCCGGTTGCGCACCTGTGGATCGCCGATGCCGTGGGCGACCGCGTTCAGGACCGGGCACAGCCGGGCGACCAGGTCCGACGTGGCCACGGCGGCGTGGGTCACCATCGAGCCGAGGACGAGGTTGCCGCCCTCTTCCTTGACCGTCTTCAGCTCCTCGATGGCGCCCAGGTCGATCAGGTCCGACGGCTGGGCCAGGCGCTGCTTCAGCGTCGGGATCAGCGTCTGCCCGCCGGCGATCAGCTTGCCGTCCTCGGCCTTGGTGAGAAGGGCAGCGGCCTCCGGCATGGTGGCCGGGCGGTGATAGTTGAAGTCATACATGTGATCAGGTCCTCCGTCCCGTTGCCTTAGCCCTATTCAGCTGCCGCGGCCATGCGCGTCGCCGAGCGCGTGCTGGTGGCCACCGACGACGCGCGC
>CAYNIS010000107.1:3046-9717 GCA_964397055.1 uncultured Rhodospirillaceae bacterium
TGCCGGCATCTGCAGGTCCGTGCCGACCGCGTCGGTGATCGCGTTCATCACCGCCGGCGGTGCCGCGATCGCCCCGGCCTCGCCGCAGCCCTTCACCCCGAGCGGGTTATGGGGGCAGGGCGTTTCCATCATGTCGATCGCGAATGCCGGGAAATTGTCGGCGCGCGGCATGCAGTAATCCATGTAGGAGCCGGTCAGCAACTGCCCGCTTTCCGGATCGTACACGGCGCTCTCGAACAGCGCCTGGCCGACCCCCTGGGCGATGCCGCCATGGACCTGGCCCTCGACGATGGTCGGGTTGATGACGCGGCCGAAATCGTCGACCGCGACGAACTTGACGATGTCCGTGACGCCGGTGTCAGGGTCGATCTCGACCTCGCAGATCTGGGTGCCCGCCGGGAAGGTGAAGTTGAGCGGGTCGTAGAACGCCGTCTCCTCCAGGCCCGGTTCGGTGTCCGGCGGCAGCGAATGGCCGGTGAACGCCGCGAACGCGATCTCCTGGATCGCCTTCTCCTTGTCGGTGCCGGCGACCGTGAACTTGCCGTCCGCGAACTCGATATCGGCTTCCGCGGCTTCCATCAGGTGGGCGGCGATCTTCTTCGCCTTGGCGATGATCTTGTCGGCCGCCTTGGTGATCGCCGACCCGCCGACGGCGAGCGAGCGGGAACCGTAGGTGCCCATGCCGAACGGCGTCTTGTCGGTGTCGCCGTGCACGACCTCCACCTGGTCGAAGGGCACGCCGAGCTGGCTTGCGATCAGCTGGGCGAAGGTCGTCTCGTGACCCTGGCCGTGGCTGTGCGATCCGGTCATCACGATCACCTGACCGGTCGGGTTGAAGCGCAGCTTGGCACTCTCCCACAGCCCGACGCCGGCGCCGAGCGACCCGACCGCGGCCGACGGCGCGATGCCGCAGGCCTCGATATAGGCGGAGATGCCGATGCCGCGCAGCTTTCCGCGCGCGGCCGACTCGGCCTTGCGGGCGGCGAACCCGCTCCAGTCGATGAGGTCCTTGGCCTTCGCCAGCGACTGGGCGTAGTTGCCGCTGTCATAGGTCATGATCACCGGCGTTTCGTAGGGGAAGGCGTCCGGCGGCACGAAGTTGCGCGCACGCAGGTCGCCCGGATCCATGCCGGTCTCGCGGGCGGCGGTCTCGACCAGGCGTTCGACGACATACGTCGCCTCCGGCCGGCCGGCACCGCGATAGGCATCGACCGGGGCGGTGTTGGTGTAGACGCCCTCGACCTCGGCATAGATCGCCGGGATGGTGTACTGGCCGGACAGCAGCGGGGCATAAAGATAGGTCGGCACCGACGACGCGAAGGTCGACATGTAGGCGCCGAGATTGGCGGTCGTCTTGACCCGCAGCCCCAGCATCTTGCCGTCGCCGTCGAGCGCCAGTTCGGCCTTGGTCACGTGGTCGCGGCCATGGGCATCGGCCTGGAAGCTCTCGCCCCGCTCGGCCGTCCACTTTACCGGCCGGCGCACCTGCTTGGCCGCCCAGGTGACGACGACCTCCTCCGGGTAGATGAAGATCTTCGATCCGAACCCGCCGCCGACATCGGGGGCGATCACGCGCAGCTTGTGTTCGGGCGCCACGTTGATGAACGCCGACAGGACGAGGCGCGCGACATGCGGGTTCTGGCTGGTCACATGGAGCGTGAACTGATCCATGCCGCGTTCGTATTCGCCGACACAGGCGCGCGGTTCCATCGCGTTCGGGATCAGCCGGTTGTTGACGATGTCGAGGGTCGTGACATGCGCGGCGGCGGCGAAGGCCTGATCGGTCTTGGCCTTGTCGCCCAGTTCCCAGTCGAAGGCGCGGTTGTGGGCGATCTCGTCATGCACCTGCGGCGCTGCGGCCGACGAAGCGCGGGCGGTGTCGGCAATCGCCGCCATCGGCTGCCAGTCGATGGCCAGCGCCTCGCCGGCGTCGCGCGCCTGGTCGTAGGTGTCCGCGACGACCACCGCCACCGGTTCGCCGACATGGCGCGCCCGGTCGACCGCCATCGCCGGGTGCGGGGCCATCTGCATGGGCGACCCGTCCTTGGAATGGACCATCCATCCGCAGACCAGGTCGCCGAGGCCGGCCGCCTTCAGATCGGCCCCGGTGAACACGCCGAGCACACCGGGCATGGCCGCCACGGATGCCTTGTCGATCGCGCCGAGGCCGGCATGCGCATGGGGCGAGCGCACGAAATAGGCGAACGCCTGACCCGGCCGGTTGATGTCGTCGGTGTAGTGACCGTCGCCGGTCAGAAAGCGGTAGTCTTCCTTCCTGAGCGCACGTGCGCCGATGCCGTTCTCGACCATGGGTCACCCCTCCCTAGGGCTGGGCCGCCGCGCAACTTTCTGGTTCTTGGAGGGCGCGCCGGCCGGTCGTCGGAAAACCGTGAGATACGCTGCCGCTCGCGTGGTGCGGCGGCGGCTTACTCTGCCGCCTGCTGCTGGCCGCGCATGGTCTCGGCCGCGGCCATGATCGCCTTTACGATGTTGTGATAGCCCGTGCAGCGGCAGATGTTGCCCTCGAGCCATTCCCGGACCTCGTGCTCGGTCGGGTTCGGGTTGGTGTTCACGAGGTCGACGGCACTCATCACCATGCCCGGCGTGCAGAAGCCGCACTGCAGGGCGTGGTGCTGGCGGAACGCCTCCTGCATGGCGTGCAGCGTGCCGTCGGCGGCGGCCAGGCCCTCGATCGTGGTGACCTCCGCCCCCTCGGCCATGGAGGCCAGCATGGTGCAGGCCTTGACCGACTTGCCGTCGACATGGACGACGCAGGCGCCGCACTGGCTGGTGTCGCAGCCGACATGGGTGCCGGTCAGGCGCAGGTGGTCGCGCAGATACTGAACGAGGAGGGTCCGGCCCTCGACCTCCTTGGAAACCTTGTTGCCGTTGACCGACATCGAGACGGTGATGGCCATCCCATTCCTCCCTGGAAATCGTCGTTCGGGGTTTGAGGCCGACTGATGCGTCGAGGTCTACCGGCGAGTATTGCGAATGCTTCGCAATACTCGCTGATGCCGGTTCCTCGATTTCAGCTCTAACAGTAGGAAGCGCCGGAAGGCCGGTCAAGCAAGCCCCATGACAGGGTGCGGATTTGACCGACCTTGCGATTGCGCGCGCAAGGAAGACGATCACGCGACCATGAACAGGAAGACGAGCGTCGCGACCACCACGAGGCTGATCCATAGGTAGAGGTCGAGCCCGAACGGCCCGCTTTCGGCCGGCGGAATGATCTGCTGCGGGATCTCCTGTGGCGCGGCGTCGGGCGCCGGGGCTTCGGCCGGCGCTGCTGCGGCCGCCGGGGCTGGAGCGGGCTCAGGGGCTAGAGTCGGCTCAGGGGCTAGAGTCGGCTCAGGGGCCGGAGCGGGCTCAGGGGCCGGAGCGGGCTCAGGAGCGGCCACTGCCGCCGGCTCTGCTGCCGGCGCCGGGGCGGCCTCGGCCCCCGTTGCGACCACCACCTTGGAGAAGGCGGAGAAGAAGTCGTCGGCCATCTTCTTGGCCGTGCCCTGGATCAGGCGCGAGCCGATCTGGGCGAGCTTTCCGCCGACCTGTGCCTCCGCCGTGTAGGTGAGCTTGGTGAGTTCGGGACCCAGTTCCGCCAAGTGCACCTCGGCCCCGCCCTTGCCGAAGCCGGCGACGCCGCCCTTACCCTCGCCGGTGATCTTGTAGCTCTCCGGCGGGTTGAGGTCGGACAGGGTGACGCCACCGGTGAACTTGGCCTTCACCGGGCCGACCTTGGCGGTGACCTTTGCGGTGAACTCGGTGTCGGAGACCTTCTCGATCTCCTCGCAGCCGGGCAGGCATTGCTTCAGGATGTCGGGGTCGTTCAGCGCCTCCCAGACCTTCTGGCGCGGTGCCGCGATCTCGTATTCCCCGGACATATCCATATCGGCGACCCCCTCGTTCTTGGCCCAGCCTCGAAACTGCCGTGTCCGGGGGCCGTGGTCGATACCACCGATCGGACCCGGTGCCCCCCGGACCGGCCCCGCATGTAATACCCGCCGCAGGTGACGGCAAGCATGCGTGACCCCAGTTCAAGGGGCCCGCTCCCCACGATCACGCCGCCCATGACCCCGCGCTTCATCGCCTCGGAGATCTACCGCCGCTCGCGCTACGGCCGCAAACACCCGCTGTCGATCCCGCGCGTCTCGACCGTCGTCGACCTGATCCGGGCGCTCGGCTGGCTTCGGCCCGGCCAGTTCCTGGAGAGCCCGATCGCGGGTCCCGGCGAACTCGCGCGCTTCCACGATCCGGCCTACGTCGCCGTGGTCCAGGCTGCGGAACGCGACCAGGCGCTGCCGGCGGACCTGCGCGAGCGCCACAATCTCGGCCGGCTGGAGAACCCCATCTACGAGGAGGTGTTCAGCCGCCCCGCGACCGCCGCCGGCGCCTCCATCCTGGCCGCCCGGACGACCATCGACGGCGGGGTCGTGCATTCCCCGGCGGGCGGCACGCATCATGGGCAGCCGGCGCGGGCGTCGGGCTTCTGCTACTTCAACGATCCGGTGCTGGGTCTTTTGACCTGGCTCGACCTCGGGCTGACACGCGTCCTCTATGTCGACCTCGACGCCCATCACGGCGACGGCGTCCAGGACGCGTTCCACGACGACGACCGGGTCCTCACGATCTCGATCCACGAGGCCGGCCGCTGGCCGATGGATCGCCGCGCCGATCCCCTGGGCGATACGCCCGGGGGGCTCGCCGACCGGGCCGGCGGACTGGCGCGCAACCTGCCCGTACCTGCGGGCATGACCGATGACGAGTTCGACTATCTGATCGGGGAGGCGGTGCTGCCGCTGGCCCAGGCATTCGCCCCGCAGGCGCTGATGATCCAGGCCGGGGCCGACGCGCTGGAAGACGATCCCCTGTCGCGCCAGGGCCTCAGCAACAACGCCTATTGGCGCGCCGTCGCCGCGCTTCTGCCGATGGCGGAACGTGTGATCCTCCTGGGTGGCGGCGGCTACAATCCGTGGTCCGTCGCGCGCGCCTGGGCTGGCAATTGGGGGCTCGTCACCGGCGCGGGCTTCCCGGACCGCCTGCCGCCGGCCGCCGAAGCGATCCTTCGCGGCTTGCACTGGAACCGGCGCCAGGGCAGAAATCCGCCCGATCACTGGTTTACGACGCTGGTCGACACGCCCCGGCCGGGGCCCATCCGTGACCTTGTCCGCCACAGTGTCGCCCAGGTGATGGCTCCACCCTTGCCGGCGGCGGCTTGACCTGCGCGACGCCACCCGGGCGAGGATCCGTCGCCCAGGATGCGTTGGCCCCAGAAGGCGCGCTGGCCCTGGAAGACGCGCTGGCTATAGAAGACGAGGTAACCCGATGCTGATGCGCCGGCATTTCCTGATCGCCTTCGCCGCCGTCGCCTTCGCGGCTTTCCTGGCACCCGGCCCGGTGCCGGGCCATGCGGTCGAGTTCCCACGGGACCGCTTGACCATCGAGACCCGCGCGGGGGCCCGCTACGAGTTCGACATCGAGCTCGCCAAGACGTTCGAGCAGATGAAGCGGGGCCTCATGTTCCGGGAGGAGATCGGCCTCAGCGAGGGGATGCTGTTTGTCCACCCGGACCAGGACATCCGCCAGATGTGGATGAAGAACACCCTGATCCCGCTCGACATGGTGTTCATCGGCTCCAACGGGGCGGTGGTCGCGATCCACGAGAACGCCACACCGCTGTCGACCGATGTCATCTCCTCCGGTGTGCCGGCCCGGGCCGTCCTGGAACTGAAGGCCGGTACCATCCGCACGCTCGGCATCGCCCCCGGCGACACCGTCCTCTATCGCGACTTCGGCACCCAATAGGCGGCGTGCGGCAGGCCTCAGCGCTTGCGCAGCAGGGTGACCCCGTCACCGATCGGGGCGAGCGCCAGGCTGAAGCGTTCATCCTCGCGCAGGCGGGCGTTCAGGCTGCGCAAGGCGGAAGTGATCTCGTCGCTGCGTTCCGGGTCGGCGACCGCCCCGTTCCACAACGTGTTGTCGATCAGGATCACCCCGCCGGTGCGCACGAGCTCGAACGACCGTTCGACGTAGCCCGGGTAGTTCGGCTTGTCGGCGTCGATGAACGCCATGTCGAAGCTGCCACCCGCACCCTCCGCGATGAGCTGATCGAGCGTGTCCATCGCCGGCGCCAGCTTCAGCGTGATCCGGCCGGCGACCCCGGCTTCCTGCCAGTAGCGTTGGGCGATCGCGGTGTATTCCTCGCTGACGTCGCAGCAGACCAGTTCGCCGTCGGCGGGCAGGGCGCGCGCCATGGAGAGGGCGGAGTAGCCGGTGAAGGTGCCGACCTCCAGGATCCGTCGCGCGCCGATCGCCTCCACCAGGAAGGCCATGAACTGGCCCTGGTCGGGGGCGATCTGCATGCCCGCCTTGTCACCCATGACCTCCGCCGTTTCGGCACGCAGGCGCGCCATCAGCGGGTCGTCCCTGAGCCAGGTGGTCAGCATGTAGTCGTAGAGGCGGTCGGTCACCTCGATGGTTTTTCGGCTCATGTCCCCTCGGCGGTGACGAAAGGTTGGCGTTTCCGGCGCTTGATTGCCCGGTGCGGGGCAGGCCTGCCGCGCGGGCGCGTTGCGCGGGATCGTAGAGTATCATACAACGCAGGACGATCCGGGGTGTAGCGCAGTCTGGTAGCGCATCTGCTTTGGGAGCAGAGGGTCGGCGGTTCGAATCCG
>CAYNIS010000108.1:0-6934 GCA_964397055.1 uncultured Rhodospirillaceae bacterium
CGCCGCCACGGCCGACATCGCGATCGCCAGCGACACCGCCAGTTTCCGCCTGTCGGAAGCCGCCCTCGGCATCACGCCGGCGACGATCAGCCCCTATGTCCTGCGGGCGATCGGCGAACGGGCCGCCCGCCGCTACTTCCTGACCGCGGAGAGCTTCTCCGCCCTGGAGGCCCATCGCCTCGGCCTGGTCCACGAGGTGGTCCCGGAACACATGCTGGATGCCGCCGCGGCCTCCGTGCTCGACAAGCTGCTCGGCAACTCGACGATGGCCCAGGCCGCCTCGAAGGACCTGATCTTCGCCGTGGTCGACAAGCCGATCGATGCGGCGATGATCACCGACACCGCCCAGCGGATCGCCGCCGCGCGTGCCAGCACCGACGGGCGGGAGGGGGTCGCGGCATTCCTGGAGAAGCGCAAGCCGGCCTGGCGCGCTGACCGCGACTGACCCTCGTCACCCGCCAACCCGCCGACGCGGAGGACGCCAGATGGAAGGCTCGACCCTGCGGCACCGGCTGATCGCCGCCGTCCTTGGCCTCGCGGGCCTGGCCCCGGCCCCGGCCCCGGCTGTCGTCTACTACGAGGATGACCGGGTCCAGGCGAGCCGCGAGCCGGGCGCGCCCTATTCCGGCATCGGCGTGGTCCAGAACCTGACGGCGTGGATCGAGGGCACCGGCTTCGTCGTCGGCGACTGCCACGTGGTCACCAATCGCCACATCCCCGCCCCAGGCTGGCGCCAGCACGACATCAACCCGCGCCTGGAGTTCCGATCCTCCCGGACCCGGATCGCGACCGCCTTCGTCGTCGCTTCCGGCGAGAACTCGATCGGGACCGAGGACTGGGCGCTTCTGCGCATCGATCCCTGCCTGGGCGCGGAAATGAGCCAGTTCTCGATCGCCGTGGTCGAGCCCCGGGACCTGATCAAGGGGGCCGTTGAACTGCAGCTCGGCGGTTTCCCTGCCGACCGCCCGCGCAACCAGTTGTGGCTCGACCCCTCCTGCCGCGCCTACGCCTCCGAACAGGGCTGGCTGCACCACGACTGTTCCGGCGCGTTCGGGACCTCCGGCGGGCCGATCTTCTTCGAGGCGGAGGACGGGCGGCGCTGGGTCGTCGCAATCGACAAGCACGGCCCGGACAACCGCCAGGGCAGCGGCTTTCTGGAGGTCGAGAGCTTCGAAGCCGCGCTCCTGTCGTCGGCGATCCTGACCCACCAGCTGGTCGAAGCCGTCCGCGCCCATGTGCCGGATGCCGATATCCACGACCCGCGCGACCTGGCCGCCAAGCTCGCCGATCCCGGCGAGCATCTGCCGGCGAGCTATATCGACAGCCTGCGGGCATCGGCGGAGACGGGATCGGTGCGCGCGATGATGCGGCTCGCCGCCCTCTACGACGCCGGCCGCGGCGTCGAGCAGGACCTGATCACCGCGACCAACTGGCTGGCGAAGGCCGGCGACGCCGGCAACGGGTCCGCCCGGACCCAGCTGGCGCGGCGCCTCTTGGCCGGGCACGGGGCGGCCAGGAACCCTGAGGCGGCCGCCGCGTGGCTGCGCGAGGGGGTGGCGGCGCAAAGCCCGGAGGCGATGGTCATGCTTGGCCAACTGCACCTGGACGGCAACGGCGTGGTGAAGGATGTTGCGCGCGGGGTCGACCTGATCAGCCGCGCGGCGGAGGCCGGATATCCCAACGCGCAAGTGGTACTCGGCCAGTTGTACGAGGCCGGGCTGGGGGTCGACCGGGATGCGTCGGAAGCGATGCGCTGGTTCACCACCGCGGCCAAGCTCGGCCACCGCGACGCGACCCAATGGGTCGACGAGAAGGTGGCGCAACTGGAGGCCGAAGCCCGGCGCGGCGACGAGGCGGCGCAGATCGACCTTGCAGCCCTCTATCACGAAGGCAGCGGTGTCCCGCGCGACTGGTTCGCCGCCGGACGCTGGTACAGTGCGGCCGCCGACCAGGGCAATGCGCGCGCCCAGCGGAAGCTGGAGGAGATCCTGGGCCGGGTGCGGCGCTGGGGCGAGCGCGACCGCGATCCGCCCTACCTCGCCATCCAGGGGCGGTTCCTGTTGGACGGCATCGGCGGCCCGCGCGATATCGACAAGGGCACGGAACTGATCAAGGCGGCGGCAGAGGCCGGTGACCCGATGGGCCAGTTCATCCTGGGCGCGATGTTCGAGGCCGGGATCGGGGTCGACAAGGACCTCGGCCGCGCGACGATCTGGTACGCCACCGCGGCGGAGAAGGGCAATCCGGATGCCGTGAGGGCGATCGCGCGCCTCACCGGCGGCGGGTGACCGGCGGCGGCTGGCTTCCAGAAGCCATCACGCCGCGGCGGCGAGCGGCGGTTCCCAGCTGCGCGCGCGGGCGAGCTTGATGAACGCATCGAGCGCCGGGGCGTAGCGCCGCCCGGCGACGGTCGACAGGATCACCGAGCTGACCAGGTCGACATCCGCCAGCGGCCGGCTGACCAGCCCGGGACAGACGCGCATGCGTTCCGGCACCAGGGCGATGCCGAGGCCGGCCATCACCATGTCCTCGATCTGGCCGGCCTGGGTGGCCCGGTGGCGGCGGCGCGGCTGGGCCTCGCGCTCGCGCATCGCCGTTTCGATCCGCTCCCCCAGCTCATCGCCGGTGCGCTCGATCAACACCGCCTCGGCGAAGTCGGCGACCGAAACCGCGTCCTTGGCGGCAAGCGCATCGTCCTCGCGCATCAGGACGCGATAGGCCTCGTCGTAAAGACGCCAGCGATGCATGCGGTCGGGCAGTTCCACGGCATCCCGGATCAGCACGACATCGAGCGCGCCCTGCATGATCGTCTCCACCGTGTCCTTCGCCGGGGCCGAGGTCAGCGCAAATTCAAAGCCCGCGATCTTGCGGTTCAGTTCGGCCACCAGGGGCATCGCGATGTCACCGTCGAGGGTCGACGACACGCCCAGCGACAACGGTGCGATGTCCAGGCGCTTGAACGACTTGGCAAGGTCCTTGGCGGCATTCGCCGCGGCATAGGTCTGCTCCAGATGGGGCAGCATCAACCGGCCGAGTTCGGTCAGGTGCGTCAGGTTGCGCTCGCGGTTGAACAGCGGCCCGCCCAGTTCGTCCTCCAGCTTCTGCACCGCCCGGGTCAGGGTCGGCTGGGTGACGTTACATTCCTCTGCCGCACGCGTGAAATTGAGCGTCCGGCTCAGTGCCAGGAAGTACCGGATCTGATGCATTTCCATAGGTGGTACCCCAAACCCTCTCGGTCGCAGACGGCTAAACGTCTGTGGGTTGTTCGCGCCCAACCCCCCATTGGATACAGCATGCAGGGCAAAAGGCTACAATCGGGGCGGGGTCTTGACTACCCAGGTCAAGCGTCGCCGGCGTCTTCCGGCGGGGCGGCCCCGGCGAAAATGACCCCGACCACCGCCTCTGCCAGGGTATCGGCATTTTCCGACAAGGTGGTCTTGATCCGCCCCCACAGCCGGTGGCTCGCCGCCTGGTGGACGATGCCCAGTGCCATCGCGGTGACCAGCCCGATATCGCGCCGCGGGATCTCGCCCCGGTCCATGGCGCGCTCGATCAGCATGCCGATGGCATCGACCGGGTTCTCCAGCCCGCGGGGCATGCGGCCGAGATAGTAGCGCTGCCCGATCAGATGGAAGCGGAAGGCCAGCCAGTCCTCATCCGCCAGCCGGCAATACGCACGGGTGATGGCGCGCGCCTTGTTGGCGATCCCCTCCGCGCTGTCGGCCGCGTCCAGGATGGTGCGGGCGATCGCCGAGTGATGGCGGGCGAACAGCGCACAGCCGAGCTCGTCCTTGCCCATGAAATGGCGGAACAGGGTCGCCTCGGCGATGCCGGCGTGCTCGGCGATGTCGCGGGTCGACGTCTCGTTGATGCCGCGCTCGACGAACAGGCTCAGGGCCGCGAGACCGACGCGCCGGTGGGTCGCTTCCGCGCGGGTCAGTCGACGCGCGTCGGCGTCGGCGATCGCCCAGGGTTCGGGAAGTGTCATGGTCCTGCCGGCCTCGACGACGGGGAGTGATCGGCTGGGATCTTTCGGAAGCGCGCTGAATGTGGTACCGGAACATAAAAGGAACAATCAGGTGGCGACGATGACAGTCCCGACCCTCGTTTCGACACCATCGCGGGTGGAAGATACCGCGAGGTTAACGCGTGGCGCCAGACGCACGCTGTGGCAGATGGGCCTGTCTGCGATCACCGAATTCACCCTGCCGAGCGGGCGCCGCGCGGACCTGATCGCCATCGCCCCGTCCGGAGAGATCACGATCGTCGAGGTCAAGAGCGGGATCGACGACTTCCGCGCCGACGCGAAATGGCCGGAATACCGGGAATGGTGCGATCACTTCTGGTTCGCGATCGCCGAGGACTTCCCGAGGGAGGTGATCCCGCCCGACTGCGGCATCATGATCGCCGACGCCTATGAGGCCGCCCTGCTGCGCACGCCGGAAGCGACCAGGCTGGCGCCCGCCCGGCGCAAGGCACTCACCATCCGTTTCGCCCTCGCCGCCGCCCAACGCGTGCAACGGCTGGAGGATCCGGGGCTGACCGGCCTATAAGCCTCTCTATCGACAAGAACGAACCGATGGGGGGTAAGGACATGGTGGATCGTCCGGGACGGATCGAAGGCAAGGTCGCGCTGATCACCGGGGGCGCTTCGGGCCTCGGCAAGGCCTCTGCCGAATTGTTCGTGGCCGAGGGGGCCAAGGTGGTCATCACCGACATCAATGTCGACGCGGGCAGGGCGGTCGCCGCCGAGATCGGCCCGGACTGCGCCTTCTTCGAACATGACGTGACATCTGAAGACGCTTGGATCGCCGCCGTCCGGTTCGCCAAGGACACCTTCGGCGGCCTCAACATCCTGGTGAACTCCGCCGGTATCGGCCTCACCAAGCCGGTGACGGAGATCACGCTGGAAGAATGGCACAAGGTCCATGCCGTCGACCTCGACAGCGTGTTCCTGGGCTGCAAGCACGCGATCCCGCTGATGACCGACAGCGGCGGCGGGTCGATCGTCAACATCTCCTCGATCGCGGGGGTCATCGCCGGCCACAACATGGCCGCCTACAACTCGGCCAAGGCCGCCGTGCGCCATCTCTCCAAATCGGTGGCGCTGCATTGCGCGCGGACCGGCTCCAACATCCGCTGCAACTCGGTCCACCCGACCTTCATCGACACGCCGATCCTGGACAAGCACAAGGCCCGCTTCGGCGAGGAACAGGCGCTGGCGAAGCTCGCCCGGCAGGTGCCGATCGGACGCGTCGGCAAGCCGCTGGAGGTCGCCTACGGCATCCTCTATCTCGCCTCCGACGAGAGCGGCTTCACCACCGGCTCGGAGCTGTTCATGGACGGCGGCATTTCGGCGATGTAGCGGGATCGGGAGGCCGCCTCAGGCCGCCGCCCCGGCCAGGGCGAAGGCGGCCTCTGAGCCCAGCATCAGCCGCTTGCGCGTCGTCCCCCAGCGATAGTTGTGGATGACGCCGGAGCTCTGGATCACCCGGTGGCACGGGATGACGAGGGAGATCGGGTTGGCCCCCACTGCCCGGCCGACGGCGCGCAGGGCGGTCGGCTGACCGATCGCGCGGGCGACATCGGCATAGGCGACGACCGTCCCCGGCGGGATCTTCAACAGGGCCTCCCAGACCTTGATCTGGAAATTGGTGCCGTGAAGGTCCAGGCGCAGGGGTTGGCCCTCCCCGACGCCGGTCCAGAAGGCAAACGCCCGCATCGCCGTGTCCGCCGTCGCCGCGTCGTCGCGAACCAGGGTCGCGGCCGGCCAGTCGTGCCGGAAGCCCTCATACGTGTCCTCGACCGAGGTCTCGACGAAGCCGAGCCAGGAAAGGCCGTTCTTGGATGCTGCGACCAGCGCCTCCCCGAACGGGCTTGCATGAACCCCCCAGGTGAGGGTGAGGCCGGCCCCCTTGGCCTTCACCGTGCCCGGTGTCGCCGCCTCGCAAGCGACGAACAGGTCATGCAGACGCGACGGCCCGGAGAGGCCGACCTCATAGGCGGTATCGAGCACCGAGTGGTTCTCGGCGAGCAGTTGGCGCGCGTGGTCGAGCGTCAGGTACTGGGCGAAGCGCTTGGGGCTGATGCCGGCCCAGCGCCGGAACAGCTTCTGGAAATGGGGAGCGGACAGGCCGGCGCGCGCGGCCAGGTCATCGAGCGACGGCTGGTCCTGGTAGTTGTCGACCAGATAGCGGATGGCGTCGCCGATGGTGTCATAGGCGCGGGCGCGGTCGTCGGCGGCGGGGATCAGGGTGTCGGGCATCTTCGCGGGCTCCGGTCGCTCGTGGCTGTCTTGAGAGCCAGGATCGGCGAGCGGCCCTGTCCATCCAATCCGGTTCTTGTGGTCAATCTCAAAAACCAGCGCCATCGCCCCGGAAGATGGTCGCCCAACCTGGCGGCGACGAACAGCAGCGCAAGCGCGAGGCCGATATCCGCGGCCAGACGGCTTGCCCGGCAGCGCCGCGAACTTGACTGTTCTTTCGGAAAAATCTGAACAACGCGCGCGTACCAAGGCATGGGGCAACCCTCCCCTCAGCCGCCGACCAGGCGAATGATGCCCGACCCCAGGCTGATCAGGCGTTCCAGCGTCGTCCGCGGCACCCGCTTCATGTCGGCGTACCAGCCGGACAACTGTTCGACGAAGCCCAGCATTTCGACAATCCGGGCCTTGGTCGCGGCATCGGTCTGGCTGTCCTGCTCGGCCTCCAGGAGGCAGTCGCGCAGGATGGTCAAGGTCGGGTCGATCTCCCGGCGCTTACGTGCCTCGGCGATCTTCAGGAACATCGACCAGGGATCGGTATCGGCCTGGAAATGGTCGCGCCGGTCGCCCAGCACATGGGCGACGGAGATCAGTTCGTAGCCCTGAAGCTCGCGCACGCTGACCGACACATTGGAGCGCGCGATCGCCAGCGTCTCCGAAATCTCCTCCGCA
>CAYNIS010000108.1:6944-9590 GCA_964397055.1 uncultured Rhodospirillaceae bacterium
CCTCCGCATGGAGCGGGGTCGGGGACAGGTAGAGGAGTGCGTGGATCTGGGCGACCGAGCGGTTGACCCCCCAGCGCGTGCCCATTTCCCCCCAATGCAGGACGAACTTCTCGACGGTGGGGGTGAGCTTCATGGCGGCCTTTCGAGGTCCCGGTCTCGCGTTTCTGTCCTGACAGAAATTAGGGCGCCGAAGAGAAGCTGACAAGCCGGTCGATCAATAGGCCGGCCGCCGGCGCCAGTCGTCGATCGCGCGGGCGATCGCATCGGCGAGTTCGGACCGCTCTTCCGCCGTCAGGAAATCCCCGATCGCCAGCGCCTTGCCGTGGGATTCGAGGAGAACGACCCCATCGTGGTCCATCGGCCGATGGACGCGGATGCGCAGCCACGCCGGGTTCAGCGTCCATTGACGGGTCTCGCCGGCGGCTGACACGCGGGTGACGACCAGCGCGTCGTCGGTCAGTTCGACCGTCTCATAGCGCTGGCCGGCCCGATAGCTCGCACTGAGCGCCAACCAGACCGCCAGGATGTCGACGCCGAGAAACCCGATCACCGGCCACGCACCGGCGATGAAGAAGGAGCCGCCGACAATGATGTTGAGGATGACGATCGCGGTCATGACGCGGCGGAACCCTCTCCTGGACAAGCTGCGATGGGGGTGCAGCACCGCAGAGAAGTGGCGGGGCCGGGGCGGTTCCTCCGGGGTCTGGGCAAGGCTCGCGGCGGTCATAAAGCTACGATATGTTTCCGGTTAACGACCCGTAAAGCCGCGGACCGAGCCCCACCTTGTCGCAGCGCGATCCCTCGTCCCCGAAGCCACCGCGCAAGCCCAAGTCGGCCACATCGGCCAAGCCGAAGCGGATGCCGAAAGCGGCCGTCGCCAGCTTCTTCGAACGGCTGTCGGAACGCATGCCGGAACCGAAGACCGAACTCGCCTACTCCAACCCCTACACCCTCCTGGTCGCGGTCGTGCTGTCCGCCCAGGCGACCGATGTCGGCGTCAACAAGGCGACCGGACCCCTGTTCGCCGTTGCCGACACGCCGGCGAAGATGGTCGCCCTCGGGGTCGACGGCGTTTCCGACCACATCAAGACGATCGGGCTCTACAACGCCAAGGCCAAGAACGTGGTCGCCTTGTCCGAGCAGCTGATCGCGGAACACGGCGGCGAGGTGCCGAATGACCGCACCGCCCTCGAAAAGCTGCCGGGGGTCGGGCGCAAGACCGCGAACGTCGTCTTGAACACCGCCTTCGGGGCGGAGACGATCGCTGTCGACACCCACATCCTCCGGCTCGGGAACCGGACCGGCATGGCGCCGGGCAAGACGCCGGACGCGGTCGAGGCAGCGCTCATGAAGGTCGTGCCGAAGCCCTATCTCCGGCACGCGCACCATTGGCTGATCCTGCAC
Source organism: uncultured Rhodospirillaceae bacterium (assembly GCA_964397055.1). GTDB lineage: Bacteria > Pseudomonadota > Alphaproteobacteria > CAYNIS01 > CAYNIS01 > CAYNIS01. Next base: position 8,349 of record CAYNIS010000108.1, read on the forward strand.
GGGCGCTATACCTGCAAGGCCCGCAAGCCCGACTGCCCGGCCTGCGTCGTCCGCGATCTCTGCCGCTATCCCGACAAGACGCCCGGCTGACCCCTGTGGGTCAGATCGCCGGGTTGTCCGGCGTTACGGCGATCAGCGCCGCGATACAGCTCTCCTCGAAGACGATCGGCTGAACCCCGCCGCCACGCGGCACGCGACGTTCGCGCGTTTCCGCGTGGATTGCCCCGGTCTCGAACGGGTCGCCGTAGAAGAAGAGGTCGAGCACACAGCCGTCCGCCCGGTACTGCCACACCTCCGCCGGCGGTTCCCGGCGGCGCAGTTCCGGTTCCCCCAGAAGGGCGATCAGCCGGTCCCCGGTCCACCCGACCAGGTCCTCCGACGTGGACGGCAGCGGCGCGCCATCGCTGAGCGCGACCTGGCGGTTGGACGGAGCCAGTTCCGCCGGCCGGCCACGCGCGACCGGCGCCATGACCGACGGGCGACCATCGGCGTCGTCGGGTTGGGTGGCCACCATCCGCGGCGCGGCGTCGTCGGTCGCCGAACCCAGGGTGACACAACCGGGCAGAATCGTGATGGCCGCGGCAACCGCGGCGGCACGGGCGTAGTAGCGGGAGGAGGTCGGCCGCCGCGTCATGACCGTCAGTCGGCGCCGCCGGTGGCGGCGGCATCGACGCGGGGTTCTTCCACCGGCTTCGCCGCGACGGCCGCCGGCGCGGCCTCGGGCTTGTCCACCGGCCGCAGACGGGCGATGCCGTGGATCTCCCCCTCGATCACGCCGCCGGGCTCAACCGACAACTCGCCATACTCGACCTTGCCGACGATCCGGCCGGTGGAACGGATGGTGAGCCGACCGCTGACCGTCATCTCCCCCTCGAGCCGGCCGCGGATGTCGGCGTCGACGACTTCGACCGAGCCGCGGAACACCCCATCCTCGGTGATTTCCAGCTGGTCGCCGTCATGGACGCGGGCTTCCACCTGCCCCTCGACCACGAGGTATTCGCACTGGCTGATCTCACCGGAGAGCGAGATGTGCTTGCCGACGATCAGCTTGCGTTCGACCTCCGCCACCTTCGCCGGCGCTTCGGGAGCCGCAGGCTTGGGCGGTGCGTCCGCCTCGACCGCCGGGGGCAGTGCGGCAGCTACCGCCGCCGGCCTCGGGAGGGGGCGTTCGGCGCGCAGGCTGCTGCGCGCCCTCGCGAACACGAGACGGGGGGAGCACCTGCTCGTATCGCGTGAGCGCTC
>CAYNIS010000109.1:0-9525 GCA_964397055.1 uncultured Rhodospirillaceae bacterium
ACGATCGAGTTCCTGGGCCACGGGTCCTCGAACCCGGCCCAGAAGGAGGTGACGGCCTGCGCGCCGACATGGACGCGCTGCCGATGCCGGACCTGAAGGAGGTCGAGTGGCGCTCCCGGAACGCCAACCGCAACCACGCCTGCGGCCATGACGGCCACACCTCGATGCTGCTCGGCGCCGCCAAGCATCTGGCGGAGAACCCGAACTTCGACGGCACCGTCGTCTTCATCTTCCAGCCGGCGGAAGAGGGCCTCGGCGGTGGCGAGGCGATGGTCAAGGACGGGCTGTTCGACCGCTGGCCGTGCGAGACGGTGTGGGGCCTGCACAATTTCCCGGGCATCCCGCTGGGCGAGTTCGCGGTCCATCCGGCGACGGTGATGGCCGGCGTCGACTATTTCGACATCCGCGTGCACGGCCAGGGCTGCCATGGCGGCATGCCGCACGAGGGAGCGGACACGGTCCTCTGTGCCGCCCAGATCCTGGTCGCGATCCAGTCGATCGTCGCCCGCAACGTGCCGCCGTGGGAGACGGTGACGATCTCCATCCCGCGCTTCCGCGGTGCGGATGCCTATCATGTCTCGCCTGAGGTGGCGGAGATCGGCGGCTCGATCCGGTACCTGGACGCCGCCCAGCGGGACCGCGCCCGCGATCGCCTTCATGCGCTGGCCGACAGCATTGCGACCGGTTTCGATTGCGACGCCGTGGTCGACTACCGCCCGCTTTACCCGCCGACGGTCAACCACCCGGCCCAGAGCGACTTCGCGGCTACGGTCGCGGCCCAGGTGGTCGGGGAGGACAAGGTCCGCCGCGGCGAGCCGGCCTGCATGGCGGCGGAGGATTTCTCCTACATGCTGAACGAACGGCCGGGGAACTACATCTGGATGGGGGTGGACGACGAGGCCCATCAGGTGAACCTTCACCACCCGATGTTCGACTTCAACGATGCCGCCATCCCGCATGGCATAAGCTACTGGGTGAAGCTGGTCGAAACCGCCCTGCCCCGCTGATAGTCTCAAGCGCGGACCGAGGCAGGCCCGACACGGGACCGGGAGCGAACCATGGACCAGACGGTGACGGTCAGCCTGATCGACGGGGTCGCCATAGGCCTCGGCGGCCTTTTGATGATCGGGGGGATCTTCTGGTTCCTGTGGCCACGCGACGCGCCGGAAATCAACCCGGACAAGCCGGTGGCCGGCGCCCGCCCGGAAGAGCGCATCCATCTGATGCCGGCCGAGGCGCGGGACCTGGCCGACGCCGGCAACATGATCCAGGCGATCAAGCTGGTGCGGGAGCAGACCGGTCTCGGCCTCAAGGAGGCGAAGGACATCGTCGACGCCTACCGCGCGGGCGTTCATTGACCTGACGCCCCTGCGCGAGCGCCTCCTGGCCAAGCGCGAGCGCCAACGTCGTCCTGCCGACCTGGCGGGGCCCGAGAAGTGCAACGGCTGGAAACTCGGAAAGCCGGTCAGCAACGGTTTGCAGGGCGCGGCGCGGGATCGTGCCTTGCAAATCAGGCGTAGCGTGTCGGATTTGCAAAGCATGACTCAGTATCGGTCACTTGCTCCCGACCACGGCACCATGCTGATCTTTTTGGTAAAACTCATCGCAACGCTGAGGAGCCCGAGACGACCATGGCCGACAGCCCGTTCCGCACGATCACCCCGGAAGAACGCGAAACCTATGCCCGCGACGGCATCGTCTGCCTCAAGGGCTTCATCAAGCCCGACTGGGTGGAGCACCTGCGCCAGGCGACCGAGGACGAGATGGCGGATCCTGGTCCCATGGTCCTCGACCTCACCCGCGACGGCGGCGGGCGCTTCTTCGGCAACACCTTCGTCTGGCACCACCGCCCGGCCTTCGAGAGGTTCGTGAAGGAAAGCCCGGCGGCGGAGGTCGCGGCCAGCATTCTCGGCTCGTCCAAGGTCAACGTCCTGTTCGACCAGCTTCTGGTGAAGGAGCCGGGGACCGAGCAGCCGACCATGTGGCACCACGACGCCACCTATTGGCCGGTGGCGGGCGACCAGGTGATGACCATGTGGATCGCCCTCGACCACGTGACCCCCGACAGCGGGGCGGTCGAGTACATCAAGGGCTCCCATCGCTGGGGCATCCGCTACAAGGCCAGGAGCTTCACCGGCGACGACCGCTACAAGGAGGACCTGCCGGAGATCCCGGACATCGATGCCGAGCGGGAGAAGTACGATTTCGCCGTCTTCGACATGGAACCCGGCGACCTCACCCTCCACCACGGCCTGACCGTCCATGGCGCGCCCGGCAACTCGACGCAGCGCCGCCGACGCGCCTACATCCTCCGCTGGTGCGGCGACGACGTGACCTACAACCCGCGCCCGAACATCCAGCCGATGCTGCGCGAGCCGGACATCGCCGCCGGCGCCCCGCTCGACAGCGACCTGTTCCCGCGCATCTGGACGCGTGCGGCCTAAACACCCTGGCGCTTGCCGCGCCACGGGCGGCCCCCCATCCTCTCAAGCGGAACAGTCGACTTGAGAGGGGTGGCCGATGCGCCGGATCGATCGTGAGCTGCCGAGCGGGCATCCGCCCCTGGCCCCGCCGGGCCAGATCGGCGTGCTGCTGGTCAACCTCGGCACCCCCGACGCGACCGACTACTGGTCGATGCGCCGCTACCTGTCGGAATTCCTGTCCGACAAGCGCGTGATCGAATGGCCGAGTGCGATCTGGCAACCGATCCTGCAGGGGATCGTGCTGTCCGTCCGTCCGCAGAAGTCGGGGCGGGCCTATCGGTCCATCTGGAACCAGGAACGGGACGAGGGGCCGTTGCGCACCTTCACCCGCGCCCAGGCGGAAGCGCTGGCCAACCGGGTGGGCGGCGACGGCCTCCACATCGACTGGGCGATGCGCTACGGCAACCCGTCGATCGCTTCCCGCCTCGAAGCGCTCAAGGAAAAGGGCTGCGACCGCATCCTGGTGTTCGCGCTCTACCCGCAATATGCCGCGGCCACGACCGCATCGGTCTACGACAAGACCTTCGACGCGCTCAAGGCGATGCGCTGGCAACCGGCGATCCGCACGGTGCCGCCGTTCTTCGACCTCGACATCTATGCCGACGCGCTGGCGACGACGATCCGTCGGCAGGTCGAAACCCAGGGCTGGGATCCGGACCTCGTGATCATGTCCTACCACGGCATCCCGAAGTCGTACTTCATGAAGGGCGACCCCTATCACTGCCATTGCCATAAGACGACGCGGCTGGTGCGGGAGAAGCTCGGCTGGCCCGAGGCGAAGTTGCGCACCACCTTCCAGTCCCGCTTCGGGCCGGAAGAGTGGCTCCAGCCCTACACCGACGTGACGCTGAAGGCGCTGCCGGGCGAGGGCATCAAGAAGGTCATGGTCGCCTCTCCCGCCTTCATTTCAGACTGTCTCGAAACGCTGGAAGAGCTGGGGGTCGAGGGGCGCGAGGAGTTCATGGAGGCGGGCGGCGAGGCCTATGCCACCGTGCCCTGCCTCAACGCATCGGAGGAGGCGATCGACGTGATCGAGCACATCGTCGCGACCGAACTGTCCGGCTGGGCGGCAATACAGCCGCGGGCAGCAACCTCGTCGTCCGAAGCGGCGGAGTGAGGCCATGGACTACGAGAGCTTCTTTCGGAACAGCCTGGACAGCTTGAGGTCGGAGGGGCGCTATCGTGTGTTCGCCGATCTGGAGCGCGAGCGCGGGCGGTTTCCCACGGCCCTGCATCACGGCGATCACGGAACCCGCCCGGTCACCGTCTGGTGCTCCAACGACTACCTCGGCATGGGCCAGCACCCGACGGTGGTCGAGGCCATGCAGGCCGCGGTCGGGACCTGCGGCGCCGGGGCCGGCGGCACCCGCAACATCTCCGGCACCAACCATCACCATGTCGTCCTGGAACAGGAACTCGCCGACCTGCACGGCACCGAAGCCGCCCTCCTCTTCACCTCCGGCTATGTCGCCAACTGGGCGACCCTGTCGACGCTCGCCCAGCACCTGCCCGACTGTGTGGTGCTGTCGGACGCCAAGAACCATGCGTCGATGATCGAGGGCATTCGCCACGGCCGCGCGGAAAAGCGCATCTGGCGCCACAACGACCCCGCCGACCTCGACCGGCAGCTGGCCGGGATCGACCCCGGCCGCGCCAAGCTCGTGGCGTTCGAGAGCGTCTATTCGATGGACGGTGACATCGCCCCGATCGCCGAGATCTGCGACGTCGCCGAACGCCACGGGGCGCTCACCTATCTCGACGAGGTGCATGCGGTCGGCCTCTACGGTCCGCGCGGCGGCGGTATCGCCGAACGGGACGGGATCGCCCACCGCATCGACGTCATCCAGGGCACGCTCGCCAAGGGCTTCGGCGTTGTCGGCGGCTACATCGCGGCCGGTGCCGACCTGGTCGACTTCGTCCGCTCCTACGCTTCCGGCTTCATCTTCACGACGTCGCTGCCGCCGGCGATCGCCGCGGCCGCCACGGCCTCCGTCCGGCACCTGAAGGCGAGCGGGTCCGAACGTGCCCGCCACCAGGAACGGGTCGCGACCGTGCGCCGGCGGCTCGACGGGATCGGGGTGCCGCACCTCAGCAATCCCAGCCACATCATCCCGGTGATGGTCGGGGATGCCGCCAAGTGCAAGATGATCTCCGACAGCCTGCTCGACGATCACGGGGTCTACATCCAGCCGATCAACTATCCGACCGTGGCACGCGGCACCGAGCGTCTGCGCGTCACCCCCTCGCCGCTGCATGCGGACGCCCACATCGACCGGCTGATCGCGGCGTTCGCCGAGCTCTGGGGCGAATGCGGCCTCAACCGACAGGTCGCCTGAGAGGTCTACCGACCCCTGGGACTACTTCCCCCAGGTTTCTTGGACGACTCATTGGCTGTGTCGCCGTACCCGCGCTTAGGAACCCTCTCTACCGTGGTCGTATCGGGGCGCCGCTCAGCCTCCTGTACCTCAATAAACCGCCCCGTCTTCGAGTCACGTCCGACGTCGAACGTCTTGCGCTTTCCAGCCATCGAAACCCCCCAAAGCTCTACAGGTTGGGCTCTCTGCCAACATTGACCACAACATATAGTATCGCCGCGCGCCATTCAACCGGCTCCCGTGCACTGAAGTGGAGATTTACAACATGGCACAGCCTCCCCGTTAACCGGTTGGGAACCATCGGCCGCGCAGTCTCCCTCGGTTCAGGCGAGAACCGGATCGGGAGCCACCCGTGGCGCTGTCGGTTTCAAAGATCGAGGAGATGGCGCCCGATCAGGGCTCGCTCACCGCGGCGCGCAAGCTGGTCAAGCCATCGAATTGGCCCGCTCTCGGCCACGAACCCGCAAGCGGGCTCGTCTGGGGGGAATGCCAGGGCTCGGGCGCCAACCCCTACCGGGTGGTCGGCGACGCCAACGACCTCGGCTACAAATGCACCTGCCCGAGCCGGAAGTTCCCGTGCAAGCACGCCCTGGCCCTGTTCTGGCTGTTCCTTCTGAACCAGGGTGATTTCGTCGAGGCGGCAGCGCCCGAGTGGGCGACCGAGTGGTCCGGACGCCGCCGTCCGAAGACCCCGGGCGGCGGCGCGGAAGCGGCAGCGGCGGCACCACGCGCCAGCGCTTCCCTCGCGGAGGTCGAAGCGGCGACGCCACCGCCGGAAAAGGACGAGAAGGCGCTGGAGCGGGCAGCCGCCCAGTCCGCACGCCTCAAGGAACAGCGGGAGGCCGCGATCCTCGCCGGCCTGGAGGAACTGGACCGCTGGCTCCTCGACCAGGTCGACCGTGGCCTCGCCGCCTTCTTGACCGGCATGTACGAGCAATGCCGCTTGGCCGCCCGCCGCCTGGTCGATGCCAAGGCGCCCGGGCTCGCCGGGCGGATCGACCAGATCCCGGCAACCCTGCTCGCCCTCGACGAGGCCGACCGCCCGCAAGCCGCGATGGAGGAGTTGGGCCAGATCGCCCTCCTGTCCCAGGCGTATCGCCGCCTCGACCGGCTGCCGCAGGCGCTTCGCCACGACGTCCGCCGCCTCGTCGGCTGGACCACGACCAAGGAAGAGGTCCTGAACGATCCCGATGCGGTGCGGGTCGCCGGCACCTGGCAGGCCGTTCTCGCCCGGACCGAGCTTCAGGTCGACAACCTGCAGCGGGTCGAAACCTGGTTCCGCCGCGAAGCGGAGGGCGACGACAAGCCCGAATGGGCGCTCCTCGTCGACTATCACCCGGCATCGGCGGGGACCGTCGTTTCCCCCTTCACGCCCGGCGACCGGATCGCGGCGGAGATCGTGTTCTACCCCTCGGCGGCACCGATCCGGGCCCTGATCGCCGAACGGATCGAGACCCAGGGGGAGCCGCCGGCAGCCCCGCCGGCCCCGCCGGCACCGCTCGCGGCCGCGCTTGATGCGCATCGGGACCGCATGACGAACCACCCCTGGCTCAGCCTCTGGCCGATCCGACTGACCGATGTCCACGTCGCGATCGACGCCAACGGCCTGCCCCATGTCAGCGACGGCGAGCACGCGATCCCGGTCGCGCGCACAAGCGCTGATCAGGCGCGCCTGCTGCTCGGCCTCGAGGTGCATCAGCTCTCGGGCCTGTGGGACGGGCGCGGTTTCCTGCCGACACTTGCCGACACGTCGATCGGCCGCTGGGTCTGGCGGGGCTGAGGAGCGCGTCATGGGCTCCCCCTTGGACGGCACCCAGCGCGCGAAGCTGATGCAACAACTGATCCTGGGCTCGCAGCGCCAACCATTGGCGGTGCCGGACGGGGTCGGTGCCGCGCCGGGCGACGACGGCGTGATCGCCATCCTCGCCCTGATGGCCCAGCGCGCGCGCCTCGCCAGCGCCTGCCGTCCTGCCGAGGGCCTGAAGCGGGGCGATCCGGTCACCACCGACGGCCTGCTTCCCGACAGCTTGCGCATGTCGGTCGTCACGCTTCTGGAGAAGCGCAAGGGACAGGGTGAGTGGGCAGAGCTTGTCCGCACGACCCTTCGGCATTTGAGGGCCGCGGGGCTGCGCCCCCATCCCTTCGACCTCGACCGCGTGGCCCCGACGCTGGCCGCCCATGCCGACCTGATCGACCCGGCCGATGCGCGCCGGCTCGGTATTCCGGAGAAGCCGTCGGCAGCCGGGACCGAGGCCGATGCATGGCGCGAGCTGCCGCCGGCCGAGCGGGTCGCATGGCTCGCGGCCCTGCGGCTGAGCGATCCCGACCTTGCGCGTGACCTCCTCGCCGACTGCCTACCGCACGAACCCGCTGCAGCCCGCGGCAAGCTGATCCCGGTGATGGGCTGCCGCCTGACGCAAGCCGACCGGACGTTTCTGGAAAGCCTCGGCAGCGAGAAGTCCAAGGTCGTGCGGGAAACCGTCGACCGGCTGCTCGCCCGGCTGCCGGGTACGGACGCCTATGCCAGGCGCCTCGCGCGCGCGGTCGAGGGCTTCGCGATCGAGAAGAAACCCGGCTTCTTCCGCTCGACCACGACCCTCGTCTACCGGGAAGGCGGGGCGGGCCCGCCGGCAGACCCGCGGCCGGCGACCGCCGGGCTCATGCTGCCCGACCTTCTGGCGGCGATCGGCATCGATCGCAACGGGCTGCTTGCTTCGCCGCCGGAAATGAGTCCGCCTGTGCTTATGGCACTCGCGCACGCGGCGCTGACGGCGGGCGATGCGGAAGCCACCCTGGCCCTGGCCAAGCGCGACAAGACCGCAGACTGGCACGACCTCCTGTTCCCGCTGCTCAACGATCGGGAATTCACCGCGGACGCGATGATCCCGGTCGATGCCGGAACGCTGACCGCGGTGCTGCCCGCCGTCACCCCGGTCCACAAGAGCCATGGCGACCGGTTTCCGGTCGTGGTTGAGGCTGTGCGTCGCAGCTTTCCCGGCGGCCAGCTGCCACCGGCGATCGCCGGCACCTTGTGCGAGCGCACGATGATTGAGCTCGCCCACAGGACCGGGATGCTGATCCAGACGATCCTGCCGTCGCTGCCGCCCCATTTGGCCGGCAAGGTTCTCGCTCAGAACCGGGACCTGATCGCGGAACTCGGCACGCCGGCCCTGCCGTTTCTCACCTTGCTCGACCACATCCACCGCCACACCTCCGAGGGAGCCGCACCATGACCGAACAGTTGCGCCAGCCGTCGGAGATCCTGTTCGCCGATGAACTGGCAGCGCTGGCAAGCGGCGACGACCGGGAGCGCCCGGCCGGCTGGAAGCTGTCGCCGCAGGCCGTGGTGACCTTCCTCCTGGGCGGGGAGGCGGCGGACGGCACCCCGATCAAGGCCAAGTACTTCGGCAATCGCCGGCTGATCGAAACCGCGGTCGCGACGCTCGCGACGGATCGCGCCCTCCTCCTCCTCGGCGTGCCGGGTACGGCCAAGTCCTGGGTGAGCGAACACATCGCCGCCGCCGTCTCCGGCAACAGCCAGAGCCTGATCCAGTGCACCGCCGGCACCGATGAGAACCAGATCCGCTACAGCTGGAACTATGCCCGGCTCCTCGCCCATGGGCCGACCAGGGACGCCCTGGTGCCGACCCCGATGATGCGCGGGATGGAGGACGGCTCGATCGTCCGCCTGGAAGAGCTGACCCGCATGGCGGCCGACGTCCAGGACACGCTGATCACCATCCTGTCGGAAAAGACACTGCCGATCCCGGAGCTTTCGACCGCCGTTTCGGCTGCGCGCGGCTTCAACGTGATCGCCACCGCCAACAACCGGGACAAGGGGGTGAACGACATGTCCTCGGCACTGAAGCGCCGGTTCAACGTCGTTGTCCTGCCGCTGCCGGCCGACCCGGAGGAGGAGGCGCGGATCGTCGCCGAGCGGGTGCGCGATCTGGGCACGGGGCTGCGCCTGCCGGAGGTCGAGCCCGCGGACAAGGAGATCGAGCGGGTCGTCACGATCTTCCGGGAACTGCGCGACGGCCAGACCCTGAACGGCAAGCTGAAGCTGAAGTCGCCGACCGGAAGCCTGAGTGCCGCCGAGGCGATCGCCGTCATGATCGGCGCGTGGTCGGAGGCTGCGCATTTCGGGGATGGCGAGATCGACGCCAAGGCGCTGTCCACCAACCTCGTCGGCGCCATCGTCAAGGACCCGGTCCAGGATGCGGTCGTGCTGCAGGAATACCTGGAGACCGTGGTGCGCGAGCGTCCGGACTGGCGCGATCTCTACCATGCCATCCGAGAGGTCACCTGACCGGCCGGGGTGCCCCTCACATGGCCAATGACCGACTGCATCTTCTGGGCATTCGCCACCACGGGCCGGGGTCGGCCCACAGCGTCGTGCGCGCCCTCGACGAAATCGACCCGGAAGTGGTCCTGATCGAGGGCCCGCCGGAGGCCGACCCCCTGCTGGCCTTCGCGGCGGAGGCGGACATGAAGCCGCCGGTCGCCCTCCTGATCTATGAGGAGGGACGCCCGCAGAACGCCCTGTTCGACCCCTTCGCCGCGTTCTCTCCGGAATGGCAGGCACTGACCTGGGCGTTGCGACGCCAGCGGACGGTGCGTTTCATCGACCTTCCGGCCGCCAATCGCCTGGCAATCGAAGCCGCGAC
>CAYNIS010000110.1:0-9515 GCA_964397055.1 uncultured Rhodospirillaceae bacterium
GCCGGGCGGCCTACTGGTTCGAGCGGGCGCGCCGCCTCGGCCATGGCGACGCCGCCGACGCCCTCAGACGGATTGCGCCGGTCATCAACGCCGATGAACGCGCCTGGGCGGAACAGCACCTGGCGGCGCTGACCGATCTGGTGACCAAGGCGCCGTCGGCGCGCGCGTAGTTCCGGTCAGGGATGGGCACAGGTCGCCGGGTCGGCGGCATAGAGCCGAAACCGCGTCCCGGTGGTGCCGGTGTCGGCCACCGGCCGCATCTCCGGCCCGCCGCCGTCGCCCTCCCCGCCCAGGACGTCGAAGCTCTCGGTCCGGATCATGATCCGGTCGGTATCCTCGAACCAGGCGCGCAGACCGCCGCCCGACTCCCCCTCGCAAGCGATTGCCCCCGGCGGCAGCCCGGCTTCGAGCGGGGCCGGTCGGCAGGTCGCCCGCGCAAGGAAAGTGGCGAACGGGTCATAGTAGTCACGGAAGCGGACGCGCATGACCGCGCGCGTCGCATCAGGGCCGATATCCGGGGCCGCAGCCCAGGCCAGTTCGATCAGTTCGACGACATGGCGGGGCTGGCTCGCCAGGTGGTCTTCCGAATAGCGCCGCCGATAGCATTGGGTCGACGCCGCCGCATCGGCGCTGATCAGCACGATCGCAACGCCAAGAGCTCCACTCCACCAGCGCATACCCGCCCCCTTTCGTGCCCATTGCCTGCCGTCCGTACCGGTGATCTTGTCGCGCGATCGAAGCGTCCCGAGAAACGGAGAAAGCGCAATGTACGACCAGGAACTCCCCGCCCTCCAGGAAGCGATCCAGGTCTATCTCGACGGCCTGCACGAGGGCGATGCCGACAAGCTCGCCTCCGTCTTCCTGCCGACCTCGGCCCTGACCGCGGAAGACAACGGCACGACCAAGGTGATGCCGCGGGCGGAATGGCTGGAGGCGGTGAAGAACCGGCCGTCGCCGAAGGCGAGCGGGCTTTCCCGCCACGACCACGTGCTGTCGATCGACATGTCGGGCCCGACCACCGCCTTCGTTAAAGTGAAGTGCGCGATCCCGCCGAGGTTCTTCACCGACTACCTCGCCTTCCTGAAGATCGACGGCAAATGGCAGGTGGCGCAGAAGATCTATGTGACCGACATCCGCGGATAGACGGCGTTCAGCCTTTCGCGACCAAGTCGCCAGGGGCGATCAGGCCCTTGGCGACCAGGAGCTTTTCCGCCGCCTCCAGCCAGAACTCGTAATAGCGGGACCCGTCGTCCTCCCGGCCGGCGGAGGCGATCACGCGGCCGATCTCATCCGCCCATTCGGTCCAGGTGATCGCGCCCCGACGCTGGAGGGAGACGACAATCGCGAAGGCGCGCGCCTGCCAGGGTTCGTCGAAGACCGGGCCGTCCCGGTCGCGCGGCAGGGTCGATAGGCGGGCGAGTTCGTCTGCCGTCGGCGGCGCCGGCACCGCAATGTCCGCGGTCATGCCATCTCCAGATAATCGTCGAACAGGTCGGCGATGACGCGGTCGTTCGGGTGGCCGTCCTCCCCCCACAGCATGCGGCCGTCGAAGCGCACGGTGTAGAGTTCCTGCGGGTCGTCGCCGGCGTTCGACCCGCGCGTGTCGGCGAAGGCATAGGGCCCGTGGGCCTCCAGGACGGTGCCGACCGCCCCCATCAGATAGCGCGGCAGGCGGGTATGGCCGACCGGGGCGATGCGCTTGCAGCGGACCGCATCGCCGGCCTTGAAGCGGCCGGGCTTGCCGCTCTCGCGCACGAAGGACCGGCGCGTCTTGCAGAATTCGACCGCGTTCTCCGGCCTCAGCGGCTCCAGCCCGTCAGGCTTGGGCGTGAGTGCCGTGCCCTGCGCCAGTTCCTCCGCGGTCAGCGTGCCGGCTTGGAGGTGGAGGGCCTCCTGCGCGAAGAGCCAGCGTTCGTAGTAGGAGATGCGGGTGTAGATCCAGGGCGGGACACTTTCCTGCTGGTAGCGCGACATGTCGGTGTTCCAAAGGCGTAGGCCACCGCCGGCCGATGCCAGCGCGAAGACCTTGGCCTCCCAGTCGGAATGGAACACGACGCTGTCGTGGGGCAGCGGGATCGGGCCGTAGCCGTGCATCCCGCCCATGTCGTGGACGCCGTTCATGTCGATCGGTCTCCGGCAGGGTCAGCTTGCGGACGGCACGGTCACCTTTTCGGTGCCGACCATGGCGTTGCGGGTGACGATCGCGGCCAGTTGATCCTCCGACCAGCCCTCGGTCCCGGCCGGGCGCTCGGGGATGACGAGGTAGCGCAGCTCCGCGGTCGAATCCCAGACCCGCACCTCGACCTTGTCGTCGAGTTCGAGGCCGAATTCGGCGAGGACCGCGCGCGGCTCGCGCACCACGCGGGAGCGGTAGGGATAGGACTTGTACCAGACCGGCGGCAGGCCGAGCAGCGGCCACGGGTAGCAGGAACAGAGCGTGCAGACGATCACGTTGTGAACGTCCGGCGTGTTCTCCACGATCTTCATGTCGTGGCCTTCCCGGCCGGAATAGCCGAACGGCTCCACCGCCGCGTTCACGTCCTCGCGCAGCGCGTCGAGGAAGGTCGGGTCGGTCCAGGCCTTGGCGACGATCCTGGCGCCGTTGCGCGGGCCGACCTTGGTCTCATAGTAGTCGACGACAGTGTCGAGCGTTTCCGGGATCACCAGCCCCTTGGCGACCAGGGCCGCCTCCAGCCGCTCGACGCGGAGCTCGATCTCGGTCTTCTCGCGCCCGCCCGGGTGGTCGTGCTCGTGATCGTGGTCATGGCCGTCATGGGGCATCGCCGGTCTCCGGTGTCTCGCAAGCTAACCGAGGCTAGCAATCACCGAGGGCCGGGGGCAACGGACGGCTGGGCAACGGACGGCTGGGCAACGGACGGCTGGGCAACGGACGGCTGGGCGTCTGGATGGCTGGACGTCAGGCGTCCAGTTCCTCCCGGCGGCCGCGGTGGGTGCGGGTGCGCAGGATGAAGGCGAGGACGAGGGCCACGCGCGCCTTCAGGGGCGACGGCGGCTCGCTCGGGTCGAGGCGGATAAGGATGCGCAGGGCGAGCAGGACAAGCGCCACGCCCAGCAGGCCAACAACCGCAACCGTGCCGAACGTCGACATCCCCCACCTCAGGCGCTGACAGGCGTTTTCTACGCAGATCACCGTACTTGGAACAGTACCAACAATCGCTTGGCCGGGCAATGTCGTTAGCTGGAACGGCCGGGCGAATACTCTGGATTACAAGACAATAGCGGGCGGCATTTGCCCGGTATTCAGACCGTTTAAGCCGCCATCTATCAGCCGGTCGGCTCAGGATTGATCCAGATCAATGATGTTCTTCTACATTAGAATTAACCATAAAGCAGCTTCCGGGACGAAGCGGCCAGTCGGCGACATGGCGGCTTTCGCACCGGCCTCCCGAACGGGAGGGGGCTTTCGTGTTTTTTGGGAGGAGAACGCGTCATGACCGAAGCCCATACCGACCAGACGAACCCGGGCGAAGCACCGACGATGAAGGGCGCCGATCCGGGCACGCCGGCCCCGATCGACCCCTTCGTCAGCCTGAAGGGAGAGATGGACCGGTTGTTCGATCGCTTCCTCGGGCGGCCGTTTCCCGGCGGGTTCGGGGCGGAGTTCCGAGGCTGGCCGTTCCACGGCGCGGTCACCTCGGCCGGGCCGGTGGTGCCGGCCATGGATGTCGAGGATGGCGAGGGCGCGATCACGGTGACCGCGGACTTGCCGGGCCTGACCGAGGAGGAGGTCGAGGTCCATCTCGACAACCGCATGTTGACGATCAGGGGAGAGAAGAAGGCCGAGACCGGAACGGCCGCACCCGGGAAGGACGGCAATGGCGGCCTGGTCGAGCGGCGCTACGGGTCGTTTGAGCGGCGTCTCGCCCTGCCGGAGGGTGTCGATATCGACGCGGTCACGGCCGCGATGGACAAAGGTGTCTTGACGATCACCGTGCCGAAGAAGCCGGGGGCGAGCCCGAAGCGTCGGATCGCCGTCAACAAGGCCGGGTGAAACCCGCGGCAACAAGAAAGAAGAAAAACAACAGGGAAGTGCCGGGGGCCTCAGCGACTGAGGCCCCCTTTTCCTTGAGAGTCCGGGCCTCAGCGACTGAGGCCCCCAATTTCTTCAGGGTCCGGGCCTCAGCGGCCGTGGAAGGCGGGCTTGCGCTTCTCCAGGAAGGCCTGGGCCCCCTCTCGCAAGTCCGCGGTCGAGAACGCGATCGCCTGGTGGGAGGCCTCGATGCCGAGGAAGTCGGCCAGCGTCGTATCGAAGGCGCGCCCCATCATCGCCTTGGTCATGCCGAGGCCGAGGGTCGGACCCGCCGCCAGGCGCTCGGCGGTTTCCTTGACCGCCGCCGCGAACTCGGCGGCCGGGATCACCCGATTGACGAGGCCGATGCGCTCCGCCTCCTCCGCCTTCACGGTACGGTTGGAGAAGACGATCTCCTTCGCGCGCGGCATGCCGACCGCCCGCGGCAGGGTATAGGCGAGGGCCAGGTCGGGGACGGCCCCCAGGCCCGAAAAGCCGCATTTGAACACCGCCTGGTCGGAGGCCAGGATCACGTCGCCCATCAGGGCAAGCCCGAAACCAGCACCGGCGGCCGCCCCGTTGACGGCGGAAACGACCGGCTTCTCACACTCGATGATCAGCTTCGTCCAGCGATGGTTGTCCTGCATGCGCGCGCGCATCTCGTGCGGCCCGCCGGCATTGTGGAAGCCGCGGATGTCGCCGCCGGCGCAGAACGCCCGGTCGGTCCCGGTGATCACGATCGCCCGCACGTCGGGGTCGGGGATCACCCGCTCCATCGCCTCGACCAGGCCCTCGCGGATCGTCTCGGACAGCGCGTTCATGCTGTCCGGTTCGTTGAGGCGCACGGTCGCGACCCCGTTCTCCTCGCTCACGACGACGGCTGACATCGCTGGATCCTCCCCGACAAAGGTTCGTTCTGGTTCTGCTCGCCCCGGCATGGTGGGATGGCGAAGCCCCCGGATGCAAGGACACGAGAGATCCATGGCCCTGCCCTACACGCTCTACTGGGCGCCGGACACGGGCGCCTTCGCGATCCACGCGATCCTGGAGGAAGTCGGCGCCGACTATCGCCTGGTCCGCTCGACCCGCCAGGTGACCGACCGCGCGGCGTTCGGATTCGACGCGCCCAACCCGCTGCGCCAGGTGCCGGTCCTGGTGCTGCCCGACGGCACCCACATCACCGAATCCGCCGCCATGGTGCTGCATCTGGCCGCCGCCTTCCCGGATGCGCGGCTGATGCCGGACCCGGCGAGCCCGGCCGGGGCTGTGGCGCTGCGCTGGCTCGTGTTCCTGGCGGTCAACACCTACACCGCCCTGCTCCGCGTCCACTATCGCGGGCGCTTCGTCGCGGAGGCGACGGCGGCCGACGCCCAGGTCGCGAAGGCGCGCGAGGACCTCGACGAATGGCTGGGCGTGATCGAGGAAGCGCTCGACCCCGGCCCCTACCTCCTGGGGGAGACCTACACGGCGAGCGACCTCTACCTCGCCATGGTCGCCCCCTGGCATCCGGATCCGAACTGGCAGACCCGGTTTCCGCGAATCGCCCGCGTCAAGGATGCGGTGCACGCCCGCGCGGCCGTCCAGACGATCCTCGCCGAACACGGCCGCAGCTGACGCCAAGGGTGCGCGCGACCGGGACCCGGTCGGCACAAACCAAAGCTTCACCAATGCGGTGCCAGTGTGGGGCGGTTCCCGATCCGTCCAGCAGGATCGCCCCAATGGCCAACGCCGATAGAGATGCCCGGGAGAACCCCGTCTCCGACGGGCGGGCCCCGCAAGCGCACGGCATCGTCAGGCGTGCCGGCAACTATGCCTGGATCATCGCAACCGAACCGTGGCGTGCGGGGCGCGAGCTGTTCGCGGCGAGCGGCGTGGTCGGCAATGCCCAGGGCTCCGCCCCGAAAAAGGGTGTGGCCGGCCTGTTCGCGGTCTACGGCGCCTTCGGCACGGTCGAAGGGGCGCATGACGAAATCCGCGAGTACCGCCGCCAGCATCACCCGGATCTGCTGGAACGCCAGGCCCGCGGCGAGGAGGTGGACGGCAACAGCGGCGTCTTGGAGCACATGGGCGCCCACAAGGGCGTCGGCTACGGCTCGGCGACCGCGGCATCCGCCGGCAAGACGCTCCTCACCATGGCATCGAAGGGGGTGTTCAACCGGGCGAGCCTGATTTCCGGCGTGGTCACCTATGGCTGGTACCTTTTCTATGCCAGCGACCGCAAGGCGGCGAGCGACCCCCAGACACCGCTGAGCGAACGGCTCGACACGGCGGAAAAGGGGGCCGGCTTCTTCGGCAAGATCCGCGACGGGGCGAAATACGCGATCGGCGTCGGCCGGGTGATCCTGGATGACCCGCTGGCCCAGGGCTATGCCGTCTGAGGGGCGACCGGGCTTGCCGCGGGGCTGGTCTCGGGCGGGACCCTGCCGGTTGCGATCGGTGTCATCTCCGCCGCCGCCGGCGTCGTCCAGGCGGTCCAGCAGGCCGGGTCCAAGATCGACAAGTTCACCGAACGCTTCTTCCACATGCCGAGCGACGCCGAGCGGGTGATCGCCAACCCGGGCAGCCTGCCCAAGGAGCCGAAGAGCCCCTTCGCCAAGCTGTTCCAGGCCCAGGCGCGCAACGGGCTGGGCCTCACCCTGTTCACCGGGGCAGCCGCCCTGGGCTTCGCCACCGGCGGCCTCGGGCCGGTTGCGATCGCCGGCACCGCACTCAGCGTTTCCGCCTGGGCCTTGTGGACGGTCGGCCAGACCCGCGACACCATGCGCGCCCAGGCCGCCCACCGGGCAGAGTTGCGCCAGGCGTTGGAGGACCACAAGAAGCAGGCCAAGGACGCCAAGGGCCCGGCCAACGAACCGGGGGCGGAGCCGGGCCCCGAACCCGAGCCGGGCCCCGAACCCGAGCCGGGCCCCGAACCCGAGCCGGGCCCCGAATCCGAGCTTGGGGCCGAAACCGGGCCGGAGGCGACCCGGGTCCCTGCCGCGGAAGAGGATCGGCCAACCGACGGCGGTTCCCGCGACCCTGCCAACGACACCGGTCACGGGGCGAAGATCGCGCTCTCAACGGCGGACGGCAGACCCGCCCTCTCGATCGTCGGCATCCACGCCAAGGGCCTGGCAACCGCCTCTCTGGAAGCACCCATGCCAGACACGGTAGAGGACCACAAGGTTGCGGAGGCCCCGGCCCTGCCCTCCGACGAGCCGGCGCAGAAGGCCGATCTCAGCCGCAAGCGCCGGGCAAAGAACGCGCTCGGCGTCGACGAAATGTGAGCGGAGGAGGACGCGATGAGCCGCAAGCGCAAACCCGCCGACCGCAGGCAGACCCGCGCGACCGAAACCGGGACCGCCGTGGCTCCGCCGCCCGACCGGGCGCTGACCGGCATCCTGGCGGGCATGGTTGGCAGTACCGGGCTGATCCTGACGGTCGCCCCGGCACCGACCAGCTACTGGCTCGCCGGCGGGGCGCTCGCCTACGGCCTGCCGATGATCCTGTGGACCGCCGGCCGCCGGGGTGCGGCCATGATCGACGCCACGGCCCCGAACGAGTAGGCCGCCGCCCTGCCGCCTACACCCAGGCGAGGTGCAGGACGTTGGTCATGCCCGGGGTCGCGAACGGGATCCCGCAGGTGATCACCACGCGCTCGCCGGCATGGGCGAAGCCGAGATCGCGGGCCATGCGCCGCGCCATCTCCGTCATCTCGTCGACGTTGTGGACCTCTTCGACGAGGACGGCGCTGACACCGTAGGACAGCATCATCCGCCGGACCGTGCGCTCGTTGGTCGACAGGCACAGGACCGGCTCCCGCGGCCGTTCGCGGGTCGCGCGCAGCGTGGTCGAGCCGGAAACGGTGAAGGTCACGATCGCCGCCGCGTCGACGGTGTCGGCCGCCTGGTGGGCGGCGGCGGTGATGGCGTCGTTGGCGGTGTGCTCCAGGCCCGGATGGAAGACGTCCATGATCGCCGGGTAGAACGGGTCGCGCTCGACCTCCTGGATGATCGAATCCATGATCCGCACCGCCTCCACCGGATAGTCGCCGGAAGCGGTTTCCGCCGACAGCATCACGGCATCGGCCGAATCGTAGACCGCGGTCGCGACGTCGGAGGCCTCCGCCCGGGTCGGGCGGGCGGCGGTGATCATGCTCTCCAGCATCTGGGTGGCGACGATCACCGGCTTACCGGCCGCCCTGGTCTCGCGCACGATGCGTTTCTGGATCGGCGGCACCTTTTCCGGCGGCAGTTCGACGCCGAGGTCGCCGCGCGCCACCATCATGCCGTCGGCGAGATCGATCAGTTCGTCCAGGCACTTCAGCGCCGAAGGCTTTTCCAGCTTGATCATGACCGGCGCCCGCCCTTCGATCAGGCGCTTGGCCTCGGCCACGTCCTCCGGCCGCTGGACGAAGGACAGCGCCACCCAGTCGACCCCGATGTCGAGCGCGTAGGCGAGGTCGCGGCGGTCCTTGTCGGTCAGGGCCGTCACCGGCAGCACCACGTCGGGCACGTTGAAGCCCTTGCGGTCGGACAGGCGGCTGCCGGCCATGACCTCGGTCACGATGCCGTTGGCAAGCTTCTCCCGAACGGTGACACGGACCTTGCCGTCGTCGAGCAGGATGTCGGAACCGACCTCCAGGGCCTCGATCACCTCCGGATGGGGCAGCGGGATGCGCTCCAGATCGCCCGGTTCGGGGTTGAGGTCGAAGGTCAGCTTCATGCCCCGCTCGATCGCGATGGCGCCGGACTTGAACGTGCCGACGCGCAGCTTCGGCCCCTGAAGGTCGGCGATCACCGCGACCGGGCGATGCACCCGCGCCTCGATCTCGCGGATGGTCTTGAGCCGGGCGGCATGGTCCTCGTGGCTGCCATGGCTGAAGTTCAGCCGGAACACGTCGACACCGGTGCGCATCAGCTTCTCGATCATCTCCGCCGTGGAGCTGGCGGGACCCAGGGTCGCGACGATCTTGGTCTGACGGTCGCGCACGATACCCACAGCAGTCATGGCCTTCTCCTTGAGGTCGGGCGAAGCGCCTTGTCGGAAGCGCCTCAACGGGGCGATCAGCGGCCGTCGATCAGGACCGCGCGGAAGTCGTTGACGTTGGTGAGGCTGGGACCGGACACGAGAAGGTCATCGGTTCGGGTAAAAAAGCCGTAAGCATCGTTGTCGACCAGGGACCCCAGCGGGTCGACGCCGACGGCAGCAGCCCGGGCGAGCGTATGCGGGCCGATCACGGCACCGGCATTGTCCTCCGTCCCGTCGATGCCGTCGGTATCGGCCGAGAGCGCATGGATCGACGGGTGCCCGCCAAGTGCCAGGGCCAGCGCCAGGGCGAATTCGGCGTTGGGCCCGCCACGCCCTTCGCCCCGGACGGTGACGGTCAATTCGCCACCGGAAAGCAGGACCGCGGGCGGGCGGGCCGGCACGCCATCCTCCGCGACCGACAGCGCGATGCCGGCCATCGCCCCCAGCAGCGGGTTGGGCATCATCTCGCTGTCGC
>CAYNIS010000111.1:0-2294 GCA_964397055.1 uncultured Rhodospirillaceae bacterium
GTCGGCCGACGGCTTCCCCGGCACCGTTGCGTCCGACCCTCTGGACAGCTGGGGCCTGCTTCCGACCGCCCCGGATTGGGCCGGCGGTCTGCGCGACACCTGGACACCCGGCGAACGTGGTGCCGTCGACCGCCTCGACCGGTTTCTCGACGCAGGTCTCGCCGGGTACGGGCAGGGCCGCGACCTGCCGGGGACGGAGAAGGTTTCCCGCCTGTCGCCCCACCTACACTGGGGCGAGATCAGCCCGCGGCGCGTCTGGCAGAGGGTCGAGGACGCGAAGGCGGCGGAAGCAGCCGCGGACGACGACATCGACAAATTCGGCGCCGAGCTCGGCTGGCGCGAATTCTCCCACAGCCTGCTCTATCATTTCCCGGAGCTTCCGCAGACGAACCTCGATCGCCGCTTCGATGCTTTCGGCTGGGTCGACGACGCCGAGGCGTTCCGCCGCTGGAGCCGCGGGAAAACCGGCTATCCGATTGTCGATGCCGGGATGCGTCAGCTCTGGCAGGCCGGCTGGATGCACAACCGGGTGCGGATGATCACGGCGTCCTTCCTGATCAAGCATCTGCTCATCGACTGGCGCAGGGGCGAGCGGTGGTTCTGGGACACCCTGGTCGACGCGGACCTGCCGGCGAACAGCGCCAGCTGGCAATGGGTCGCCGGCTGCGGCGCTGATGCCGCCCCCTATTTCAGGATCTTCAACCCGACCCTGCAGGGCGAGAAGTTCGACCCGGACGGAGCGTATGTGCGTCGTTTCGTGCCGGAGCTGGCGGAATTGCCGGCGAAGTACCTGCACAAGCCCTGGACCGCCCCGCGTTCGGTGCTCGACCAGGCCGGCGTCAAGCTGGGCACGACCTACCCAGAGCCGATCGTCGACCACAAATGGGCCCGTGAACGCGCGCTCGAGGCGTTCGCGCAGGTGAAAAAGGGGCAATGACTGACCCGGGCTGCCGGAATACCCACAGCCTGCATGCGACCTTTTTTCCGCGGCGGATGATCCACGGCCGTCCGTCGCCACGTAAATGAACCAACATGCCCGGCCACCGCTGGCTGCAGCCCCCGGGTCCCGTCCGCCTAAGGGTCGATGCCCCATTATGAAGATCGCCGTTATCGGGACCGGAGTGGCAGGGCTGGGCGCCGCCTGGCTTCTCCACCAGCGCCACGATCTCACCGTCTACGAAGCCGGCGACCATGTCGGCGGCCACGCCAACACGGTGGAGACACCGCGCGGCACAGCGGTCGATACCGGCTTCATCGTCTACAACGAGGCGACGTATCCCAATCTGATCCGGCTGTTTTCGACCCTGGCGGTGCCGACGGAGGTGTCGGACATGTCGTTCGGGGCGAGCCTGGACGGCGGCCGGACCGAATACTCTTCCAACGGCCTGGGCGGCCTGTTCGCGGATCGCCGCAACTGTCTCAGCCCGCGTTTCCACCGCATGTGGCTCGACATCCTGCGCTTCTACCGCGAAGCCCCGGCAGCCCTTGCCGAGGCCGAGGACGGCGAGCAGACGCTGGGCGCCTATCTGGTCCGACATGGCTACAGCCGGCCCTTCATCGAGGACCACCTGCTGCCGATGGCGGCTGCCATCTGGTCGACCAGTGCCGACCAGATCCTGGACTTCCCGCTGCGCAGTTTCGTCGCCTTCTTCCAGAATCACGGTCTCTTGAAGCTGGCAGGCCGACCGCAATGGCGGACCGTCACCGGCGGCAGTCGCGAGTATGTCGCGCGCATCAGTGCGCCGTTCCGCGATCGCATCCGCCTGTCGACCCCGGTCCGGTCGATCCGACGCACGCTCGGCGGCATCCTGATTGAAGACGCGACCGGTGGGATCGAAAGCTTCGACCATGCGGTCATCGCCACCCACGCCGACCAGGCGCTGGAACTGCTGGCCGACCGGTCCGACCGCGAGCAGGCCGTTCTCGGCGCCTTTCGCTATCAGCCGAACGAGGCGGTCCTGCACGGGGATGTCCGGCTGATGCCCAAGCGCCAGCGCGCCTGGGCGAGTTGGAACTACATGGCCGGCAAGGGCGACCAGGACGGCGACCGATCCCTGTCGGTCACCTACTGGATGAACCTCCTGCAGAATCTCGACCGGGCCGAACCGCTGTTCGTCAGCCTGAACAGCCCAGTCGATCCGGACCCCGCGCTGGTCTATGGCCGCTATTCCTATGCCCATCCGCTGTTCGACCTGGCGGCGATCCGCGCGCAGACGGAGATGGCGACCATCCAGGGCGCGCGCCGGACCTGGTTTTGCGGCAGCTACCTCGGCTACGGGTTCCACGAGGACGCC
>CAYNIS010000111.1:2304-9469 GCA_964397055.1 uncultured Rhodospirillaceae bacterium
CCTCAGCGCCGGGCTTGCGGTGGGCGAGGCACTCGGCGGCCGGCGTCCCTGGATCGTGACCGATGCGTCTCCCGCCGGACGCAATGCGATGCCCGCCCCGCTCGGCCCGCCGGCCCAGGGAGTGGCGGCTCAGCAGTCTGCGCATCGACCGCTTGCGGTCGCGGCGGAATAGCGACCCGGCACCCCGATGCACCCGCAGCAAGCCGGCCCGTTTCCGACCTCCGCGGTCTACGAGGCGCGTGTCATGCACGCGCGCCTTCGGCCGTTCCGGCACCGCTTCAGCTATCGCATCTTCTCCCTTCTGGTCGATCTCGACGAGTTGGCGCGGTTGGCCGCCGGCTCCAGGCTCCTCCGCCACAACCGCTTCGGCGTGTTCTCCATCCTCGACCGGGACCACGGTCATCGTGACGGCACGCCGATCAAACCCTGGGTCGAGGCGCTGGCCCGGGACCGCGGCATCGACCTCTCCGGTGGCCGGGTCTTGATGCTGACCTTCCCGCGCGTCCTCGGCTATGTCTTCAACCCGATCTCGGTCTTCTATGCGTTCGACCGGTCAGGAGCCTTTCGCGCCGTGGTCTACGAGGTCTCCAACACCTTCGGTGACCACCACAGCTATTTCCTGCCCGTCGACCGGGATTCGGCACCAGCCGGAGCTGCGACCCGGCAGGCTTGCGACAAGCGCCTCCACGTCTCGCCGTTCTTCGGCATGGCCGGCGGCTATCGCTTCCACGTCTCGATCCCCGGCGATCGGCTGGGCCTTCGTATCGATGCCGATGGCGCCGACGGCCCGCAGATGGTCGCGACCCTGGCCGGCCGCCGCCGCCCGCTCGACGATCGTCACCTCTTGTCCGCTTTCCTCGCCGTGCCGTTCGTGACGCTCAAGGTGATCGCGGCGATCCATTGGGAAGCGCTCAGGCTGTGGATCAAGGGGGCGCGCTACCATCGCCGCCCGACGCCGCCGGTCGAACCGGTCTCGCCGTGACCCGCCAGTATCCCTAAGTTCAGTCGGGACACTCCGCGGGGTGCCCCATTCCCGGTCCTCTTTCGCCATACGGATAGCCTGCCGATGACCACCCCCATCTCCCGCGTTCGGTCCGTTCCCGCAGCGCGCGATCTGCTTGCCCTCGACGCGGCTGCGTACCGGCCGAGCCGGGCCATGACGGTGTTGATGCGCCTTCTCAGGGAACTGCGCGCTGGCAACCTCACGGTGGTTCTGCCGAACGGCGACGAGCGGCACTACGGCGGCGTCGAAGCCGGGCCGGACGCGACCCTGGTCGTGCATGACGATCGGGTTGCCCGGCGGTTCCTGTTCGGCGGCCGCCTGGGCTTCTGCGAGGCCTATCTGGACGGCGACTGGTCGAGCCCCGATGTCGGCCGCTTCTTCGAGTTGATCCTGCGCAACGAGGCGATGATGGCCGATCTCCTGGCCGGTCGCCCCTGGGCGCGTCTGATCGCCTATCTCGGCCGGTTGGCGCGCCTCAACACCCGGCGCGGATCGAAGCGCAACATCGCCTATCACTACGATCTCGGGAATGCCTTCTACGAGGCCTGGCTGGACCCGACGATGACCTATTCCTCGGCCGTGTTCGCGGAGGAGGCCTCCGAGCCGCTCGCCCATGTCGAGAGCGAGGGTCTGGCCGACGCCCAGCTCAGGAAGTATCGGCTGCTCGCCGAACGCCTCGATCTGTCGCCCGGTCACCATGTGCTCGAGATCGGCTGCGGCTGGGGCGGGTTCGCGGAATTCGTCGCCACCCGCTACGACGTGCGCGTGACCGCGATCACCATCTCCCAAGAGCAGTACGCCTATGCCCGCGACCGCATGGTGCGGGCAGGGATCGCCGACCGGGTCGAGGTGGTGCTGACCGACTATCGCGACGTGACCGGGCGTTTCGACCGGATCGCGTCGATCGAGATGTTCGAGGCGGTGGGCGAGGCTTTCTGGCCCGGCTTCTTCCAGGTCGTGCGTGACCGGCTGAAGCCTGGCGGCCGCGCCGCCCTCCAGGTGATCACGATCGAGAACCACCGCTTCCGCAGCTATCGCCGCGGCGGTGACTACATCCAGAAATACATCTTCCCGGGCGGCATGCTGCCGTCGATCGAAGCACTTCAGTCGGTGATCTCGCGCACCGGCCTCGACTGGCTCGGCCATGACGGCTATGGCCGCCACTATGCCCGCACGCTTCGCTTGTGGGACCAGGACTTCCAGGAGGCCTGGGGCCGGCTCGAAGGGCTCGGCTTTGATCGACGTTTCAAGCGCATGTGGGAGCAGTATCTCCAGTACTGTGCTGCCGGCTTCACGTCGGGGGCGATCGATGTGATCCAGTTGAGCATCGGTCGGGAATAAAGGTTAGGCCCTGTCAACCATCGGACATTGCGAGTAAACGCGACTTCCGTTTTGCGGGCCGACCGACACTTGACGGAGGCGGCCCGCCGGATGGCCGCTCGTCGTTCCGGTGGAGCATGTCCCGATGTCCATTGCTCAAAAGGGCCGACTGACGCTGGCGGCGTACGCCGCACCCTCCTTGCCGCTCGCGGCATTGACCCTGCCCGTCTACATCTTCCTGCCGCCCTTCTATGCGGAAACCCTGGGCCTGGGTCTGGGCCCGGTGGCCCTCGTCCTTCTCCTCTCGCGCCTTTTCGATGTCGTCACCGATCCCCTGATCGGGATCGCCGGCGATGCCACCCGCGGTCGGCATGGCCGCCGTCGACCCTGGGTGCTGGCCGGCATGCCGCTGGTCGTGCTCGCGGTGTGGCAGTTGCTCGTGCCCGGCGACGGCGCGGGGCTCGGCCACCTGCTCGGCTGGTCGCTTGCCCTCTACCTCGGCTGGACGATGATGACGCTGCCCCTGAACGCCTGGGGGGCGGAACTCTCCGACGACTATCATGAGCGCGCGCGCATCACGATCTGGCGCGAAGGGGCGGTTGTCGCCGGGTCGCTCGCCGCCCTCGGCGCGATTGCGGCCAGCGGTGTCGAACGCGAAGGTGCCTTGCGCGCGATCGCCCTTCTGGTCGTGGTGCTGCTGCCCGTGACCACGGCTGCCGCCGGCTTCCTGGTGCCCGACCGCGCGCATGCGGCGACCCGTGCGGTCGCCTGGCGCGACGGGATGGCTGCGATCGCGGGTAACCGGCCGTTCCGGCGGCTTGTCCTGGCATACCTCCTGAACGGCATCGCCAACGGCCTGCCCGCGACGCTGTTCGTCCTGTTCGTGACCCATGTCCTCGGCCGTGAGGACCTCGTCGGCCCGCTCCTCTTCCTCTACTTCCTGTGCGGGCTGGTGGCCGTGCCGCTTTGGCTTGGGCTCGCCCGCCGCCATGGCAAGCATCGGATCTGGTCGCTGGCCATGGTCTGGGCCTGTGCGTGGTTCGCCTGGGTACCGTTGCTCGGTCCCGGGGATGTCTGGATGTTCGCCGTGATCTCCGTCGCCACCGGCCTGAGCCTGGGGGCCGACCTTGCCCTGCCGGCGGCGATGCAGGCCGATGTCGTGGACGAGGACACCCTGCGCACTGGAAGTCAGCGGACCGGGATCTACTTTGCGCTGTGGAGCATGACGACGAAAGCCGCCCTGGCGCTTGCCCTCGTCGCCTATCCGATCCTCGACGTCGCCGGACTGTCGGAGGGTCGCGATGGCAGCGGTTTCGTGCTCGCTCTGCTCTACGGCTTGGCCCCCTGCGTGTTCAAGGCGCTTGCGATCACGCTCATGTGGAACCACCCGGTGACCGCGGAGGCTCAGGCAGAGACCCTGAGGCGCATCCGGGAGACCTGGGGGGACGTCCTTGCCGGAAGTGAGAACGCTCATGTTGAAACGTTGGTGCGCCGTGATGGCGGCGACCCTGCTCAGTCTTGGCGTGGTCGCCTGCGCAGCGATAGGACCCAGTGGCATGAAGCCTGAGGATTTCGTCGACACTAAACCGACCCTGGTCCTGGAGGAGTACTTCGAGGGCCGAACCAAGGCCTGGGGCATCTTCCAGGACCGCTTCGGGCGCCTGCGCCGGCAGTTCGTCGTCGATATCGAAGGCACCTGGGACGGCGAGACGCTGACCCTGGTTGAGGACTTCGTCTACGACGACGGCGAGCTCGACCAGCGCATCTGGATCGTGCGCAAGACCGGCCCCAACAGCTACGAGGGGACGGCCAACGATGTCGTCGGCGTTGCCAAGGGCGGCACGGTCGGCCGGGCGTTCCACTGGGCCTATGATCTGGAGATTTCGATCAACGGCAGCCCGTGGGTCGTACATCTGGACGACTGGATGTTGCTGCAGGATGAGGAAATCTTGATCAACAAGGCGACGATGTCGAAATGGGGCATCCGGCTGGGGGAGATCACGATCGCCTTCCGCAAGCCTGCCGAGCAGGCGGCGAGCATTTCCGAACCGTCCTCCCTGGCTGCCGAGTAGTTCGCGCCTCGCGTGTTGAACGTCGTGTGCCCACATGTTTGCATCCGGGCCCCAAACGGGTCATACCAGGGCCAGGATGACCCGGGCGACCAGTCTGAAAGAAGATGACGGATCAAGCGCGGCGGAGGGCGATGCGCCCTTCGCCCGGCGTCTGTTGCGTGAAAGGGTCGAGGCGCTCTATGCCGCCGGCCTCCAGCTCACCTGGCTCAATGTCATCGCGGGCATCATCGTCGCCATCGTGGCGCGGGACGCCCCGCCGCAGTCCCTGACCATCTGGTGCGCGGCGATCGCCATTCCCGCATTCCTGCGCACCAACCTCGTGCGCCAGTACTGGAAGAGTGCGGGAGGAGGTGAGCGCAACGAGGTGCTCTGGGGCTGGGCTTATGCCGCCAGCAGTGTCCTTGCCGGTGCCATCTGGGGCGTCGGCGTTCCGCTCATCGCCGCCGATATCGATCCGGATCGGGCGATCATCATCCTCGGCGTTCTGACGATCACGGTGCTCGGCGGGCTCCGGATGTCATTGTTCGCACCCGCCGCTTACGCCTACCTGCTCGGCTGTGCACTGCCGCTGCTCGCCATGTCCGTCATCCTCGGCGTGCACCATATCTGGCCGCTTTCAGTCGCCATGATTGCGGCCCTTCTGGCGTTGGGCGTGCGCTTTATCGGCGCCCTTCAAGTGAACGAACTCCGATACCGCCATCGCCACCGGGAACTGGTTCAGGACCTGCGGCGGGCCCGCGACGAGGCCGAAAGCCTGGCGCGGGCCCGTTCGGAGGTCCTCGCGGTGATGAGTCACGAGATCCGCACACCGCTGACGGCCGTGCTCGGCACCGCGCGCCTGATGCTGGGCGATCCGCTTTCGCAGCAGCAGCAGAAGCGGCTGGAATCGATCCTCCATGCCGGCGACGCCCTGATGGCGGTGCTCAACGATACGCTCGACCTCGCGCGGATCGATGCCGGGCGCATGACCATCGAACCCCGGCCGGTCGCCATTCGCCCGACAGTCGACAACCTGGTGCAGGTCATGATGGCGCGCGCCCAGGAGAAGGGCCTGGACCTGGCGTTCACGGTCGATCCCGCGGTGCCGGACTGGGTCGAGGTCGATCCCGATCGGCTCCGTCAGATCCTCCTCAACCTGTTGTCGAACGCGGTCAAGTTCACGGAGGCGGGCCGCGTCGACCTTGCCGTCACAGTGGTCGCCGACGGCGGCGGCCCCCAGGCGCTCAGCTTTGTGGTGACGGATACCGGGGTCGGCATTCCGGAGGCCGCCGGCAAGACGTTGTTCCAGGCCTACAGCCAGGGCGATGATGCCGTCGGCCGCCGCTTCGGCGGGACCGGCCTGGGGTTGGCAATCTCAAAACGCCTCGCGGATGCCCTTGGCGGTCGCATCGGTTTCGGGAGCGAGGTGGGCACCGGCAGCCGCTTCTGGCTGGAGGTCCCCCTGGTCGAGGCGGCTGCGCCGGCGACGGGCAGCGGTCAGGGCGCGGGTGTGCAGCCTGGCCGTCCAGGTTACGCCAGCCAGGACCTCACCGTCCTGGTGGTCGACGACAACCCGGCCAACCGTGAGGTGGCGACGGCCTTCCTGGCGCGCAGCGGCTATCACGTCGTGGCCGCGCCCGGCGGTGCGGAAGCGCTCGACATCGTTGCCCACAGGGCGGTCGACGCGATCCTCCTCGATCTCCACATGCCCGACATGGACGGGAGGGAGACGGTTCGCCGGCTGCGGGCGTCGACCGGGGCCGGGCGCGATGTGCCGGTCGTCGCCCTCACCGCCGCCGACGCCGTGATCAACGGCAGCACTCCACCACCGGACGGTTTCGATGGCGTCACCGGCAAGCCGATGACGCCGACCGGATTGATGGCGGCGATCGAGGACGCGGTGAAGGCCCGGGCGGCAGCGGCTGCTGCCCGGACGGACGCCGTTCAGGAGGCTTCGGACGCGCGGTAGGCGGCGAGCGCCTGGCCCATTTCTTCCAGCACGCGGGCGACGTTCGGGTCGTTGGCGGCTGCCGCGAAGTAGGACTTGAGCTTCGGCGCGTCGAGGAACGGTTCCTTGACGTTGAAGGCCGGGGTGATCGCGGTCACGAAGAACAGGAGCGGCACGGCCATGCAGTCGGCCGTGGTCAGCTTGTCACCGACCGCGTAGGTGCCGCCGGAGACGAACCGGTCGAGCTGGGACAGGGCGCCGTTCAGTTCGCTCAACGCGGCCTCCGCCTCCGTCCCCTCGCGGGAGGCGGCGCGCATCTGGCCGATCAGGTGCATCAGCGGCGGCACGACATAGGCGTCGACCAGGCGGCCGACCAGTCGGGCGCGGGCCTTGTCCTCCGGCGTGTCCGGACGCAGGGACGGCGCCGGGAAGCGGTCCTCCAGATACTCGACGATGGTCTCGCTCTCCGGCAGGGAGAAGCCGTCGAGGCTGAGGGCCGGGATCCGGCCGAGCGGGTTGATCTCCCGGTATTCGAGGCTCTTGGTGCCGTGCGGCGGCTCAAGGATTTCGACATCCAGGCCCTTGGCATAGACCTGGATGCGCACGCGCGCGGCGAACGGGGAAAGATTCGCGTTGTAGAGCTTCATCGCCGTCGCTGGCTCCTCATCCGGTCGGGTCGCGTTCGCGCGGGGGGTCTGTCTTTCGGGCGCCCTCTCATGCGGGAGCCGCGAGCCCGGGTCAAGTGCGGGGGATCACGCGATGCCGGCGCGCAGAAGATCATGGACATGGACCAGACCGACCGGCCGCTCCGAACCACCGCCGGCGTCGGCCGCGACCACGAAC
>CAYNIS010000112.1:0-3591 GCA_964397055.1 uncultured Rhodospirillaceae bacterium
GGCGCGTCCTCCGTCCACGGGCCGGCCGCGTCGGTCGTCGCCGATCCGTAGCGCGTCGGGTGCGGGGCGCACAGCATGGTGTCCTTGACGGTGATCGGCACCCCGTCCATGGCCGACAGGGGGCGGCCTTCCCGCCAGCGCTGCTCGGCGGCCTGGGCGGCCGTCAGCGCCAGGTCCCGGTCGGTCCACATGAACGCGTTGAGGGCCGGCTCCAGCTTCTCGATGCGGGCGAACATCGCCGTCGCCACCTCGACCGGCGACAGGGTCCTCGACCGATACGCTTCGTTCAGGGCATCGATGCCCAGCCACAGTCCCGCCTCGCCCATATCGGTGATCTCCCCTCGCCGCGGCCATGAAAAAACCGCTGCCAGCGAACCGGCAGCGGCCTTCATTTGCAATCGCTATTGTATCGGGGCCGGGGTCAGGCCTTCTGGCCGAGATTGTTGCCGGTCTGGCCGAACAGAAGCTTCTTGCCCTCCTCCGTCACCGACGGGGCGGTGTTCACGGCCTTGCCCTTGTCATAGGCCGCGACGGTCGACGGCCGGTCCCTGATCGCGTTGAACCAGCGCTTCAGGTTCGGGAAGTCGTCGAGGTTCTGGCCCTGGCGCTCATGCGGGACGATCCAGGGATAGGCGGCCATGTCGGCGATCGAGTAGTCGCCGACGATGAAGTCGCGGCCGTCCAGGCGCTTGTTCAGGACCGTGTAGAGGCGGTTGGCTTCGTTGGTGTAGCGGTCGATCGCATAGGGGATCTGTTCCGGCGCATAGGCGCGGAAATGGTGGTTCTGGCCCAGCATCGGACCGAGCCCGCCCATCTGCCACATCAGCCATTCCAGGGTTTCGATTCGGGCACGCGGACCGGGGGGGATGCCCTTGGCGTACTTGTCGGCGAGATAGATCAGGATCGCGCCGGATTCGAACACCGTCTGCGCCACCCCTCCATCGGCGGGGTCATGGTCGATGATTGCCGGCATCCGGTTGTTGGGGGAGAATTTCAGGAAATCCGGAGAGAACTGGTCGCCCGCCGAAATATTGATCGGCTTGATCGTATAGGGGATGCCGTATTCCTCAAGATACATGGTAATCTTGTGGCCGTTCGGCGTGGTCCAATAGTACAGGTCGATCATCTTTCCCCCTTTGATGTCCTGATGGCTTCTTGAAAGCCGCGCGTTCCCTAGTGTCCTGATTCCGAAGTTCGCCGCCAGGGCGTGACCCGCGCGCTTGCGAACTTCGGAATCGAGAAGGACACTAGATTCAATGGGTTGCTAGTGTGATTCAGATCGAGAAGGTCGCACCCAACTTGCGGATTGAGCGATCGACCTTCTCGATCATCACACTAGAGCGTTTTCAAGCCAGACCGAACCAGCCTGGCGGTTCGGAAAACGCTCAACCTATTGAACTGACGCGCAAATCGTCGTCGCAGACTGATGAAGTCCGCGTCCGATTTGCGCCAGTCCTCAAAAGCGCCGCGTCAGGCGCCTTTCGGCGGTGACACATCGGCGCAGCTGGCGCAGTCCGGAGTCGCCGTCCAGACATCGTAGCAGGCCAGAAGCCAGGTCAGGTCTTCCTGCGGCCGGGCGGGCTGCCGGGCGGTGTCGGTCTTGGTCATTTCGGCTGGCCTCCTGCCCCGGGGCGGCGGTGGGCCGCGCGCCAAGGGGATCGGTTCGGGTTTGCGTTGTCTGGCGTCTCAGATGTGACCTCCCTACCGCACCGAAAGGTGCCGCCGCCGGATCGAATCCATGGTGGTTGCGCATACCCGCGCGTCAGTGCCAGCTTGCCGGCGGTCACTCGGAAGCCGGGGACAAGGTCGAGATGAACCGGGTTCAGCTGGAAAAGGCCGTTGCACGGGCGATCCGCACCGCCGACACGCGGTGGTTCAACGAGGATTACGATGTCCAGGCGCGTGCAGCGCTGGAGGCGGCACGCCGCTGCGGTTTCTCCCTGGTGCCGAAGGAACCGACCGGGGAGACGATCGAGGATCTGATCGACAACATCCCGATCGGCCGGATGAAGCCCGAGGATCTGATCCGGGCGATCTACAACCGCATCGTCAGCCACCACCATCGGTGATCCGCGGGCACCAGCCTCGCCGCCTTGGCGGCGCGGGTCATTGCGGCCGCACCCCTCCTCTCGGCTATAGTCCCCCGGCATTTCAACACGGGACTGGCGGCCGGCCGTGACCATCGGCGGACCGACCCAGCCATCGGGGAGGGGACAAGACATCATGGACGGGCTTATCGCCGACCAACCGCTGACCGGCTACCGGGTGCTCGACTTCGGCCGCTTCATCGCCGGGCCGTATTGCGGGGCGCTGCTCGCCGATTTCGGCGCCGACGTCATCCGCATCGACCGGATCGAGGGCAGCGAGGACCGCTACATCGTCCCCCTCGCCGCCTCCGGCGAGGGGGCGATGTTCATGCAGATGAACCGCGGCAAGCGGTCCCTCACACTCGATCCCCAGACGCCGAAGGGCCGGGAGATCGTCCGCCAGCTGGTCAGGACCGCCGATGTCGTGATCGCCAACCTGCCGCCGGACACGCTGCACAAGATGGGCCTCGACTATGAGAGCCTGAAGGCGGTGAAGTCGGACATCATCCTGACCACCGTTTCCGCCTACGGCCATGGCGGTCCGTACTCCAACCGGGTCGGCTTCGACACCATCGGCCAGGTGATGTCCGGCGGGGCCTACATGACCGGAACGCCCGAACAGCCCTATCGCGCGGCCGTCCCCTACGTCGACTTCGGCACCGCCCTGGGTACCGCCTTCGGCACCCTGGCGGCCCTCATGAACCGGCAGAAGACCGGCCGCGGCCAGCAGGTCGAAGGGGCGCTGCTCCTGACCGCGCTCACCATGTCGAACTCGATGCTGATGGAACAGGCGGTCAACGCCCCCAACCGCATCCCGACCGGCAGCCGCAGCCAGACCTCCGGCCCGTCCGACATCTTCAAATGCGCCGACGGCCACATCATGGTGTCGGTCAACGGCAACCCCATGTTCCGGCGCTGGGCGAAGCTGGTCGGGGTCGACGAATGGATCGAGGATCCGCGCTTTACCACCGACGAGGCGCGCGGCAACAACAACCACATCATTTCCGATTACATGAACGGTTGGTGTGCCAACCGCACCGTCGAACGCGCCCTGGCCGAACTGGCGGAGGCGCGTGTCCCCTCCGCCCAGGTCTACACGCCGCAGCAGGCCCTCGACGACCCGCACATCCAGGAGATGGGCTTCCTGCACCCGGTCGATTTCCCGGGGATGCCGAAGCCGGCCCCCGTGGTCAGCCCGCAGGTCCGCCTGACTGACACCCCGGCGTCTTGGCGCAGCCGCGCCCCGATGCTGGGCGAGCACACCGAGCAGATCCTGGGCGAACTGGGCTACGACGCCGAACAGGTCGAGCAGCTGCGCCGGGAAAAGGTGGTCTGATCGTCTCTTCCGGTTCTGGCGATTGCGGTATGCGGGCCGGTGGCCGTAAAATCCGGCCCGCGTCGCAACGGGGACGGCCATCGGTCATGGCGGGATAGCTGAAGCAGCGCCCGCCGACGCCGGTCTTTTGCCCTCAAAGGACGTTCCGATCCGGCGGGGGCGCCCTTG
>CAYNIS010000112.1:3691-9418 GCA_964397055.1 uncultured Rhodospirillaceae bacterium
TCTTCGATCGTTGTGTCTTCGATCGTTGTGTCTTCGATCGTTGTGTCTTCGATCGTTGTGTCTTCGATCGCGCTGGCTTCGATTGCTGTGCCATCGGCCGCCCTGTCGCCGGCCGCGGTCGGATAAGGCGGGGCCATGGCCGAAACCCAGCGTTACGGCGACGCCCTGCCGACCGGCCAGACCCTGGAGGAGTATCGCCTCAACGGCGTGCTCGGACAGGGCGGGTTCGGCATCACGTACAAGGCCGACGACCTCAACCTGGGCAACGTCGTCGCGATAAAGGAATTCCTGCCGATCCAGTTCGCCCATCGGCAGGGAGGGCAGGTCACTGCCCGAACCTCCGACGACGAAGCCTCCTTCAAGTGGGGCCTCGACCGCTTCGTCGAGGAAGCGCGCACGCTCGCCCGTTTCAAGCACGCCAACATCGTCCGGGTTCAGCGGATCTTCAGGGCGAACGGCACGGCCTACATGGTGACCGAATTCGAGCCGGGCATGACCATGGCGGCATGGCTGCGCTCGCTCGAGGGGCCGCCGCCCGAGGACCGCCTCAAGTCGATCTCGCAGGGGGTGCTTGCGGCCCTGGAGAAACTCCACGAGGACCAGTTCCTCCACCGGGACATCAAGCCTGACAACATCTATCTCTGCGCCGATGGCCGGCCGATGCTGCTCGACTTCGGGTCCGCCCGCCAGGCGCTCGGCCATCGCACCAAGAACCTGACCGAACTGGTCACGCCGGGCTATGCCCCGCTCGAGCAGTATCACCAGAACGGCCATCAGGGGCCCTGGTCCGACATCTATGCCATGGGGGCCGTGCTCTACCGGGCGATTTCCGGCGAGCGGCCCCCGGATTCGCCGAGCCGGGTCAAGCGCGACCCCTACGTGACCGCGCTCGCGTCCGCCCGGGCCCCCTATGACCGCGCGTTCCTGGAGGCGATCGACTGGGCGCTCCGGCCCGACGAGGATGACCGCCCGAAAGCCGTCGCCGACTGGTGGCCGGCACTGATCGGCGGTGCGCCGTCGCCGCAAATCGCCGCCCCGCCGCGACGCGACGAGCCGGATCGCAACACCGACATCGTGCGGATCGACGCCCCCTTGCTGTCGACCGGCTTTGCCACCGGCACCGTTGGAGAGGAGGGGCGGACCCGGTCGGAGGCTGAGGCCGGTCCAGGCCCCGACGGGTCTGGCCCCGGCGGATTTGGCGAGGCCGGGGTCGGCCAGGACTCTTTCGGACACGACCCTTTCAGCGGGCCGAAGGGTCCGGTGCCCTATCGCTCGCTCGCCGCCGGCAAGCCGGATGCGGAGGAGCCGACGGACATCGCCACCACGCTCCTGCTCGACAAGGGCAAGGCCAGGCGGCCGAAGGGCGCGCCGGCACGCAAGCCGAAGCCGCGCAAGGCACAGGAGGAACCGGCCACCAGCCCGTTCGACGGGACGTTGCGCTTCCATCTGAGGTTTGCGGGGCTGACCGCGATCGTCGCTGCGTTCTTTTCGATGGCGATCGGCGGCCTGATCGCCCAGCGGCAGGCCGGCGCAGATATCGAGGCCGGCGGTTTCTGGCTGATCACCGGCCTGATCGTCGTCCTGACCCATTATCTGCTCGACCGGTTCCTCAGGCGGCGCTGGC
This sequence comes from uncultured Rhodospirillaceae bacterium, assembly GCA_964397055.1. GTDB lineage: Bacteria > Pseudomonadota > Alphaproteobacteria > CAYNIS01 > CAYNIS01 > CAYNIS01. Next base: position 5,316 of record CAYNIS010000112.1, read on the forward strand.
TGCCACCGGTCCACGCGCACCTGCACAGGGTGCCGCTGATCTACATCGTGTTCCTGATCCTTTTCTTCCTGCCCGCGGCGGTCGGCTTCGAATTCGTCCGCGCCGTCGGCCGGCCGGGGGCGGTCATGCCCGCCATTCTCCTGGCGTCACTGCCGCCGATTCTGGTCGCCGACTATCTCGGCCGGGCCCAGCGGATCATCTGGCTGCGCTTCCTGTGCTGGGCTTTCGGGGCGACCTTGTCTGTCGTCCTGATCCTCGGCGGCATGGCGGACACCGAACGCAAGCGCCAGGCCGGCCCCGCGGACCCAGCGCCGGTGGCGGGGTCCCGGGACGCGACCGGTGAAGTGGCCGCAGACCCGTCGGTGGTGCCGTCGACCGACGCCCGCTTGCCGGTCGCCCCGCGACCTGCGTCAGCCGGCGATGCGGGTGACGACCGGGGCACGGAAGCAAGTGACTAGCGCGTGTTCCAGCGATGTGGACCCACATCGCGGTTCGGAACCCGCGCCAACCGATTGACTCTGAGCATTTTCCGAACCGCCGGGCCGATACCGTCCGGCTGGAAAATGCTCTATGTGCTGGCGTCAGAGGTAGTCGCGGATCAGCGTTTCGGCGATCTGGACTGTGTTGAGGGCGGCCCCCTTGCGCACGTTGTCGGACACCACCCAGATTTGCAGGCCGTTTTCGACCGTCGGATCCTCGCGGATGCGGGAAACGAAGACCGGGTCGTCGCCCGCGGCCTCCACCGGGGTCACGAATCCCTCCTCATGGCGGTGATCGATGACCGTCACCCCGGGGGCGTCACGCAGGGCCGCGCGCGCCGCTTCGACCGTGATCTCGTCCTCGAACTCAATGTTGACCGCCTCCGCATGGCCGATGAAGACGGGCACCCGCACGCAGGTGGCCGCGACCCGGATCGACGGGTCGAGGATCTTCTTGGTCTCGGCCGCCATCTTCCACTCCTCCTTGGTGGAGCCGTCCTCCATGAAGACGTCGATGTGCGGGATGACGTTGAACGCGATCTGCTTGGCGTATTGCTGCTTTTCGATCGGGTCGTTGACATAGATCGCGCGGGTCTGGCGGAACAACTCGTCCATGCCCTCGCGCCCGCTTCCCGACACCGACTGATAGGTCGCGACCACCACCCGGCGGATGGTGGCGAGATCGTGCAGAGGCTTCAGCGCCGTCACCATCTGGATGGTCGAACAGTTGGGGTTGGCGATGATGTTGCGGTTGCGGTAGTCCGCGATCGCCTCGGCGTTCACCTCCGGCACCACCAGCGGCACATCCGGATCCATGCGGAACTGGGAGGTGTTGTCGACGATGATCGCCCCCTCGCGCGTGGCACGCGGAGCATATTCCTTCGAAACCGAGGCCCCCGGGGAGGACAGGACGATGTCGACCTTGGAGAAGTCGAAGGTCGCGAGATCCTGGACCTTGAGAACGTCGTCCTCGCCGAACGACACCTCCTGACCGACCGACCGGCTGGACGCGATCGCGTGCATGGTGTCGCACGGGAATTTCCGCTCCGCGACCACCTGCAACAGCTCGCGCCCGACATTGCCGGTGGCCCCGACCACCGCCATCCTGTAGCCCATTGTCAGCGACCCCTGACAGCTTCGTTCGCATCGCCTGAGCGCGACACCGGCCGCGGAGACTGCGGCAGACGGCAGGCTTGCGAAAGGGCGAAGCGTGTGTCGTCGCGGCATGGGAGGTATGAAGGGTCGAAGAACAAGGGCGCGGCACGAACCCGCCGCCCGGTTTCAGGGGAGGCTTCAGGCAGCATCATGAACATGACCGAAACACCCAGATACGATCGCTACCGGGATTTCTGGCCGTTCTACCTGGCCGAACACTCCAAGCCGGAAACACGGCGCCTGCACTACATCGGCAGTGCTCTTGCGCTGATCTTCCTTGCGGGTTTCGCTGCCACGTTCAAGCTGTGGTACCTCTTGGCGGCCGCGGTCATGGGCTATTTCTTTGCATGGATCGGCCACTTCTTCGTCGAAAGGAACCGGCCGGCGACCTTCACCTATCCGTTGTGGTCCCTGATGAGCGATTTCCGGATGTTCTTCCTGTGGCTCGCTGGGCAACTGAAGGCCGAATACCGGCGCCATGGCGTCGACGACCGGGAGGCTGCGGCGTGACCGACGTATCGGCGGCGGGACATAGGTCGGTGGCGGGAAACCGGGTCGACGGCAAGGTCGCCCTGGTCACCGGCGGGGCGCGGGGCATCGGGGCGGCGGCGGCGAGGTTGCTCGCGGCGAACGGTGCGGGGGTCGTGATCACCGACATGCTGACCGACGCCGGGGAGGCGACCGCGGCGGATATCCGGGCGGGCGGCGGCGATGCCCTGTTCCTGACCCAGGACGTCGCGGACGAAGCGGGCTGGCCGGCGGTGGTCGCGGCGGTCGAGGAGCGTTTCGGCGGCCTCCACGTGCTGGTGAACAACGCCGGCATCTTCTTCACCCGCTGGCTCGAGGAAACGACGCTTGAGGACTGGCACCGGATGAGCCGGGTCAATCTCGACGGCGTGTTCCTCGGCACCCGGCAATGCCTGCCGTTGATGAAGCGGTCGGTCACGCCCGAAAGCCCGGGATCGATCGTCAATCTGTCCTCGGTCGCCGGGCTGGTCGGGGCGGTCCGCACCGCCGCCTACAACATGACCAAGGGCGGGGTCCGGCTGTTCACCAAATGCGTGGCGCTGGAATGCGCGAAGCTGGACTACGCGATCCGCTGCAATTCGATCCACCCGGGTGTCATGGATACGGCGATGGCGGACACGGTTGTCGAGAACGCGGCGATCCTGTCGAACGCCAACGACCTCGCCCGCGTGCGCGAGGCGGTTGGCAACCGGCATCCGGTCGGGCGGATGGGCACGGCCGAGGATGTCGCCCGGGCGATCCTGTTCCTCGCCTCCGACGACAGTTCCTTCATGACCGGTGCGGAACTTCTGGTCGACGGCGGCTGGACCGCGCAGTAGCGAGGCCTGATCGCGGGGTCGCGACAGCGCTGCGGATCGCGGCATTTCTGTGATAGCCTCACGCCGCGTGCGGGAATGTCGACGGCGGCAGGGGGGCCATGGACGCGAGCAGCGGCGCTAAGGGTGCCGGCCTTCTCATCGATCAGTTGAAGGCGCAAACCGGACTGGCCACGGAACGGGCCCTGGCGGTTGAGACCGGCGGCATCGAGATCGCGGTGGAGATCGACTGGCCGAGCTTCGCGTCGCTGGAAGCGCGGGCACTGGCCCTGCTTCCCGGCCCCGTGATCGCCAGCGTTGTCGAGGGGATCGGCTGGGTCGCGTCGGACGATGCCGGCAAGGCCGCGATTCGGCGCGACCTCGACCGGGTCCGGTTGCGACAGTCCGACGGTCAGGAAGAGACCGGCCTGAGCCTCGTCGACCGATCCTTCAACGTCGTGGTCAACCTCGCCGCCGACACGGATGCCTACTTCATCTCCTCCGACATACGTCTGACCCTGATCGCCGCGCTCGGGCTTTAGCCGACCCGACCCGGCGGGCTATGGTCGATCCCACGACAGCCTTTGCCACCCCATGACCAGCCGGAGACATGACATGAGCGACCAGGATGCCGTCGAGCCGATCGAGGTTGCCGGCGGCTACCGCTTCGAGGACCTCAAGGTCGGCATGACCGCGGCCTTCTCCAAGGTCATCTCGGAAGCCGACCTCGTCATGTTCGCCGGCGTCAGCGGCGACACCAACCCGGTCCACTTTGACGAGGCCTATGCCCAGACCACCATGTTCAAGGGCCGTATCGCCCACGGCATGCTCTCGGCCAGCCTGATCTCGACCGTGCTTGGCACGCGCCTGCCGGGTCCGGGCAGCATCTACATGAACCAGTCGCTGAAGTTCCTGAAGCCGGTCAAGATCGGGTCGAATGTCGAGGCCCGGGTGACGATCGAGAAGCTCGACGCGGAAAAGCGACGGATCACGTGCAAGACCCAGTGCAAGGTCGGCGACACCGTCGTGGTCGACGGCGAAGCGATGATGTGGCTGCCCGCCTGAGGAGGCGGCCCGATCCCCGCGACGGACGACGAACTGGCGGCGGCCCGCCCGGATCCGCTATAGAGCGGCGACCTCAGCCGTT
>CAYNIS010000113.1:0-9353 GCA_964397055.1 uncultured Rhodospirillaceae bacterium
ATCGGCTTCGGTCAGTATGGCGGCTTCGCGATCCAGGCCGACACCGTCAACCCGTTCGGGTTCGTGGTCAGCGACGGGGTGGAGGACCGCTTCGTGCAGATCATCCGGACACCGACCAGCGTCGTCCTGGAAACCGCCGAGGACAGTTTCGGCGGCCCGGTCAGCGCGGCGGAACGGGCCGAGTTCGAAGCCACGGCGCGGGCCGACTACGACGCGTTCGAGGCCTTCGTGGCGACCCAGGCGTCGAGCTTCACCGGGGCCTTCTCCCCCCAGTCGGAGGTTCTTCTCGGCCTTGACCAGAACGCCAACGGCGCCATCGACAACGAGAGCGAGTTGATTGGCTTCGACAACGGCGTAGCCCTCGCCAACGACGCGCTCCTGGAAGGCACCAGCGGCACCTCCCTGGTCGATGCGCTGACCGGCGGCAACCCGGACGCGCTTCTCGCCCTCAACCCCGACGGCTCCTCGACCACCGTCCAGTCATCGACCGGCTTCTTGGAATTCCAGGCCTCGACCGGCGCGCGTGCATACGTCTCGCTGGCATCGGTCCTGTCGGAAGGGGGCGCCGGGGCCGCCGACATAACATTGAATGTCAGCGTCCTGGCCTGACCGGCTCCGGGGGCTGATCGGCTCTCGGGCCTGATCGGGCCTTAACCGCTACGCTCGGGGAACGCCAGCGCGAGTTCCGAACCGCCGGGCCGATTCCGTCCAGCTAAAAATTGCTCTAGGCTCGCGCATGCCAAGCAAAAACGCGTGAGGAACCGCTGCCGTGAAGACCGTCGACCATTTCATGTATGCCGTGCCCGACCTCGAGAAGGGGATCGACCAGTTCGAGGCGCTGACCGGCGTGCGCTGCGACATCGGCGGCCCGCACCCGGGCAACGGCACGCGCAACGCCCTGATGTCCCTTGGCGACGAGGTCTATTTCGAGCTGATCGCGCCGGACCCGACCCAGGACCTGACCGGCAACTGGGGGGAGGAGTTCGCCAGGCTGACCGAACCGCGGATGATCACCTTCGCGGTCCAGACCAAGGCGATCAAGGACGTCCAGGCGAAGGTCGCGGGGGTCGGCCTGACCTGCGACGCGCCCCGCTTCATGAGCCGCAACAGCCCCGACGGCAAGACCCTGGAATGGCATGTCATGCCGCTGGGCGGCCACGACATGGAACGCCAGATGCCGTTCTTCATCGACTGGGGCGAGACCACCCACCCGGCGAAGACCACGGTCAAGGGCTGCACTCTGGTCGACTTCCAGATGCTGGTGACCGATGCCCCGCGCGTGCGCCAGGTGTTCGACGCGCTCGGCATCGACGTCGCGGTCAGCCAGGCGCTGACGCCGGGCTTCTTCCTGAAGATCGACACGCCCAAGGGGCCGGTTTCGCTGACCGGCTTCGGCTATCCCGTGCGCAGGTCGTGATCGGCATTTGGATCACCTGCTGACCAACGGCGCCCGCCTCGGCGAGTGGCTGGCCGCCCTCGGCGGCACGGCCGAGGCGGAGCGACTGACCCTGGTCGACGGCTGGCTCGACGGTCTGGCCCGACCGGCACCCGACGGCATTGCCGGGGTCCATCTGCGCGCCGGCCGGGAGCGACGGGGCGGTGCCGTGATCGTCATCGGCGGACTGGCCCGCGCGGTGCCGATCGGGCTCGCCGCGGCGGTCGAGGTGATGATGACCCTGGCCGATGCCGGCATCGAAACCGACCACCCCCTGATGCTGGTGACAGCACCGACGGCACCGCTGCCGGCACCGTCGTCAGACCCGGCGGCCTTCGTCGGGCTCGCCTTCGACCCGGAAGCCGGCGACGGCAGCGACCATGTCGCGGCCGTGATCGAGGCCGGGCGACCGGACACGCTGACCCACGCCGGGGGGCGCCACCGGGGCGACAGCCTGACCGACGTGCTCGGGTCCGCCGCACGCGGCATCGGCCAGCCGCTGACCCCGACCGGCAGCCCGGCGGTCCTTGGCCGGCTGGCAGCCCTTACCCCGATCCGACCGGCAGCCCTCCTGCTGGCGCCGGGGCCGGTCGACCTGACCGACTGGGATGACGCCGACCACCGCAGCGAGCGCGTGCTGGAGGCCGCGGACATTCTGCTGCAGACGGTGATCGCGCTGGACCGCTGGCCGTACTAGTGTCCTGATTCCGAGGTTCTTCGCCAGGGCGTGACCCGCGCGCCTGCGAACTCCGGAATCGAGAAGGACACTAGATTCAATAGGTTGCTCGTGTGAGTCAGATCGAGAAGGTCGCACCCAACTTGCGGATAGAGCGATCGACCTTCTCGATCATCACACTAACTTTTACGGATTGTTAACCGACCCGCAGGTGGGAGGCCCCGTTGGCCGCACCGTTCCATGACCAGTTCGACCCCGCCGAGGAGCCCGTTCCCGACGCCAGGATGGCGGCCCGGCCGGCCCATGGCGGTGTGCGCAGCCTCGCCTTCGCCTTCGTCATGAGCTGGCCCGCACGGCTCATCATCAACTTCCGCCACGCGCGCATCCTCGCGATGCGCCAGCGCGGCCGGGCGGAGGAAGCCCTCGACCCCGCGACTCGATCCTTGCGCTTGTCGGAACGGGTGTTCGGGCGCTACCGGCCGGAGACCGCGGTCGCGCTCAACGACCTTGCCGGCGTCTACCGCGACCTTGGCTACCTGACCCGGGCGGAGGCCCTCTACCAGCAGGCGATCGAGGTCCTGGAAGCGACCCTCGGCCCGGACCACCTCAACACCGCGATCACCCGGTCGAACCTCGCCGGGACCCTGGCCGCGATGGGGGCGAGCGACCGGGCCGCCCGGGTCTATGAGCGCGCGCTTCCGGTGTTCGAACGCTCCCTCGGGCTCGACGACCCGTCGACCGCGGTGATCCACGATCGCCTGGCCGGCATCGCGCTCGCGACCGACCAGCCGGAAAGTGCCGCCCGCCATCTGGAGGCGCTGGTCGCCCATGCCCGCCGCACGACCTCGCCACGCGACGGCGACACGGCGCGGGCGCTGTTCCGCCTCGCCCTGGCGCGCCGGGCCGAGGGCGACGAGGTCGAAGCCCAACGCGTGTTCGGCACCGCGGCCAAGGCCGCAGTACTGGCGGAGGGACCGGAGTCGGAGCTGCGCCGGGAGATCCTGGCGGTCATGGAAACGGTGCCGAACCCGGCGATCTCCATCACCCGCAAGGTGGCCGGCGGCTGAAACCGGTCAACGATGGTCGGCGCCGACCGCGTCGGCGACCGACACGAAGCCGTCGCGGCCCAGCCGGCGGGCCAGGTCGCGCTTGATGGTGCCGGCGATCGACGGGCCGCCATAGATGATCCCGGTGTAGAGGGCGACCAGCGACGCGCCGGCGCGGATCTTGGCATAGGCGTCGGCCCCGCTCATGACACCGCCGACACCGATCAGCGGCAGCTGGCCTCCGGTCAGCTGGTAGAAGCGGGCCAGCACCCGGGTCGACAGGTCGAACAGCGGACGGCCGGAGAGGCCGCCGGTCTCCGCCGCGAAGCCGGCGGGCAGGCCGTCCGGTCGGCTGACGGTGGTATTGGTGAGGATCAGGCCGTCGACCGGCAGGTCGAGGACCAGCCGCGCAAGGGCCCGGATCGCGTCGTCGTCGAGGTCCGGCGCGAGCTTGACCAGGACCGGCGGCACGCCGATCAGCGAACGGTCGGTGATGGCATCGTCACGGGCCGCGACCACCGCCTCAATCAGGGTCTGTAGCTGGTCCACCTCCTGCAGGTCGCGCAGGCCCGGCGTGTTGGGCGAGGAGACGTTGATCGCCAGATAGTCGGCGAGCGGCGCCAGTTCGTGGACACACGCGACATAGTCGGCAACGGCATCCGCGCTGTCGCGGTTGCGCCCGAAATTGGCGCCGATCACGCCCTCCAGGCCATGTGCCCCTGCCATGCCATGGGCGCGCCGGGCAAGCAGCCGTCCGGCGACCGCTGCCAGACCCTCGTTGTTGAAGCCGAGCCGGTTGATCACCGCTGCCTCGGCGCGGGCGCGGAACACCCGGGGCTGCGGGTTGCCATCCTGCGGCCGCGGGGTGACCGTGCCGGTCTCGACAAAACCGAACCCCCAGCGCAAGAGCGCGCCGGCCGCTTCCGCGTTCTTGTCGAAGCCGGCGGCGACCCCGACCGGATTGGCGAACCATCGGCCCCACAACGACTGACCGAGGATCGGATCGTCATAGGGCTGCCACGGCGGTGCGACGCCCGCCTTGAGCGCGGCGAGCGCCAGCCCATGGGCGGTTTCCGGCGGCAGGGTCATCAGGGCCGGGGCGGCCAGCCGATAGGCGGTGGTCAGCATCAGGCGTCGATATGCGGCGGGAAGAGATGGCGACCATCGGCGCCAAGCGGCAACGGGTCGATACGGACAACCGAGGCCAGGGGCAAGGGGCCATAGAGATGCGGGAACACCTCGCCACGGCGGGACGGCTCCCATTTCAACGCCGCTCCCAGCGTTGCGGGGTCGACGGTCAGAAGGACCAGCCCGTCCTGGCCGGCCCGATGACGGGCGGCACTCTCGACGATCTGGGCGGCAGTGGAGAAGTGGATGAAACCGTCGGCCCGGTCCTGGCTCGACCCGTCGTAATGGCCGGCGGCGGCCGCGGCGCGCCACTCATCGGCCCGGCACATGTGGAAGATGGGCTTCTCGGTCATCGGCTCAGGAGACTCTCGCGACGGAACGGCCTCGGACCCTACAAGCATCAATGACGGAGACCCAAACCCCGCACGTTGCGTCGCATTTTGCGATCGGCCCCGCATTCCGGGAGAGGCCTGCACAAGTACATACTCAACCTATGCGGCAGCGGGCGCCGGTTCCTGCGGAAACCGTCAGAAATTTACCAAACCGCGACGCGCCTTACGCGTGGCATGCCCCTTGCCAACCTGACCCGGGCGAACAGGCGGAGGCCCCGCCCGGGCCAAGGCGAACTCAGGCGAGGAAGACGACAGATGTACCAGCAGAAAGTCGAGCGGACGTTCAGCGCCCCGCTCCAGTATGCCCTCGACATGGTGCAGGCGATGAGTGAACGCGGCCTGACGCTGGTGCCGACGGAACCGACTGACGAGATGCTCGCGGTCGCCACCGCCGCCACCGGTGCCAGCGCGGACGAGGCCCGCGCGATCTACCGCACCATGGTCGAGAGCAGTTGAACCATCGGACGGGTCGGGCCGCTGCGGATCATGGCGGCCGTGCCGGCGAACCACCTGGAACCCATCCCCGCCCGGGCTATAGTGGACGCTCGTCCATCGCCCGGCGCGGTCCGCGAGAACGCTCCGCCGCGCCAGCCCCTGTCGGAGAACACGACCATGTCGGTGCGGTCGATCACCTGGTGCAACGGCCTCTGGCACGAAGGTGACCCAGCGATCATAACGCCACGCACCGTCGGGTTCGCGATGTCGGCGACCGTGTTCGACGGCGCCCGCCTGTTCGAGGGCGTGGCACCGGACCTCGAACCGCATTGCGCCCGTTGCATCGACTCGGCGCGGGTGCTGCGCCTGAAGCCGATGCTGACCAAGGGCGAGATGGCGGAAATCGCCTGGGACGGCATCCACCGATTCCCGAGCGGGTCGGAACTGTACATCAAGCCCTGCTTCTACGCGGAAGACGGATTCGTCCTGCCGGTGCCGGAGTCGACCCGGTTCGTCATGACCCTCTACGAGGCGCCGATGCCGCAGCCGACCGGCCTTTCCGCCTGTGTGTCGAGCTACCGGCGCCCGGTGCCCGGTACCGCCCCGACCATGGCCAAGGCGTCGGCCCTCTACCCCAACACCTCGCTCGCGATGTGGGAGGCGAAGGAGCAGGGCTTCGACAACTGCATCGTCCTCGACGTCATGGGCCACGTCTCGGAATTCGCCACCGCCAACCTGTTCCTGGTCAAGGAGGGTGCTGTCCACACGCCGGTCTGGAACGGGACCTTCCTCAACGGCATCACCCGCCAGCGGGTCATATCGCTGCTGCGCGCCAAGGGCGTGGACGTCCACGAACGGGTGATTTCGGTCGACGAGGTACTGGAAGCTGACGAGGTCTTCTCCACCGGCAACTACGGCAAGGTTCAGCCGTTCACCCGGATCGCCGAACGCGACCTGCAGCCGGGTCCGGTCTACCGGCTTGCCCGCGAGCTCTACTGGGACTTCGCGCACTCCAAGGCGGCTTGACCGGCACTCGGGGGACGCGCGAGCGATGATCAACTTCTACAGCGACACCAAGACCAAGCCGACGCCGGCCATGCGGGCCGCCATGGCGGAGGCGGAGGTCGGCGACGAACAGGCCGGCGAGGACCCCACGACCAACCGGCTCACCGCCCGCGTTGCCGAACTGATGGGGCATGAGGCCGGCGTGTTCCTGCCGTCCGGCACGATGTGCAACGAAATCGCGATCCGCGTCCACTGCACGCCCGGGGATGAGGTCATCGCGGACGAAACCGCCCATGTCATCACGGCGGAGGGCGGGGGCCCGGCGGCCCTCAGCGGTGTCATGGTGCGCCCCGTCCAGGGCCGGCACGGCGTCTACACCGCGGCCCAGATGGAAGCGGCGATCCGCTACCCCAGCCGGTACACCCCGACCACGCGCCTGGTGGTCGTCGAACAGACCTCCAATCTCGGCGGCGGCACGGTGTGGCCGCTGGAAACGGTGTCGGAGGTGGTGGCATCGGCCCGGCGCGCCGGCCTCAAGCTGCATATGGACGGGGCACGGCTGATGAACGCGGTGGTGAAGTCGGGCCGAACCGCCCGCGATCATGCCGGCCAGTTCGACAGTGCCTGGCTCGACCTGTCCAAGGGGCTGGGCTGCCCGGTCGGGGCGGTTCTCACCGGCTCGCGCGGGTTCATCGACGCGGCCTGGCGGCACAAGCAGATGTGGGGCGGGGCGATGCGCCAGTCCGGCATCCTGGCGGCCGCCGGCCTCCACGCGCTTGACCACCATGTCGACCGGCTGGCCGACGACCACGCGCTTGCCCACTCGATCGCCGAACGGCTGCACCCGCTGCCCGGCGTCTCCCGGGTCAGCCAGGTGGAAACCAACATCATCTTCTTCGACCTCGCCGACGACGCGCCCGGGGCGGATGTCCTGGCGGAGCGAGTGGGCCGGGCCGGGGTCAAGATCGGGCCGTTCGGGCCGCGACGGGTGCGGATCGTAACCCATCTCGACGTCGACGCGGCAGCCGGGGATCAACTGATCGCAGCCCTTGAACGCGCGCTGGTCGGCCCGGTCGAGGGTGTCGCCGCCGGCTGATCCGTCGCCCTATTTCTCGCTCAGGCGGATATGGATGCCGCCGTCACCGTCGGCGATCCGCCGGGCGTGGAGGGCGAAGACCGGGTCGTCCGGATTCTCGGCGGCGAGCCGGGCGACCGCCCCCGGCGCGCTTGCCTCCTCCTCCCCCAGGGCGGCATAGACCTGCTTCCAGGCGTCCAGCGTCGCCGCTTCCGGACTGCCCGGCGCCACCGGCTGGAACGCCTCCACTCCCTTGGTCTTGCCCTTCAGGTAGAGGACGCCGACCGGGCGGAACACCATGTCGGCCGGGCACAGCGTGGCCGTGTAGCCGGACACGCAGACCCGGGTTCCCAGATGCTTGTTGACCGATTCCAGCCGGGCGGCGGTGTTGATCGGGTCGCCGTGGGCCGTGTAGTGGAAGCGCTGGTTGCCGCCGAAATTGCCGACCACGACGTCGCCGGAATTCACCCCCAGCCGGGTCTCGCCGAAGTTGACGCCGTCCTTGTTCAACGCCGCGCGGAAATCGGCCGCGAAGCGATCCATGGCAAGGGCACAGCGCACCGCGCGTTCGGCGTGATCGTCCTGGCCGAAGGGCGCGTTGAACATCACGTGGACGGCATCCCCGACGATCTTGTCGATGGTCCCCTCGTGCTCCATCGCGATCCGGCACATGCCGTCGAGATACCGGTTGAGGGTTTCGACCAGCACGTTCGGCCGCACCTGCTCGGTGAAGCTGGTGAACCCCGCGATGTCGGTGAACAGGAACGTCATCTGCCGGACCTCCCCGCCCGGGCGCAGCAGCGTCGGGTCGTCGGTCAGCCGGCGCACCAGTTGCGGGGCGACATAGCTGTCGAACGCGCGGCGGATCGTGCGGCGTTGCTCCTCCTCCCGGACATAGGCCGCGGTGGTCAGGATCAGGTAGAGCAGCACCAGCGTCAGGGCCGGGAACACGGGGTCGAACAGCACCAGGAAACCGGCCCAGAAAAGCCAGGACGCGGCGACAATCGGCAAGACGGCAAGGGCGGAAAGGATCAGGCCGAAGCGCGCCCCGACCGCCGGCAGGACCGCGATCAGGAGGCTGCCGAGCAGGATCGTCGCCAGCGCCTCGAACACGATGGCGAAGACCGGCCGCACGACCAGGGCGCCGGTGAAGATGCTCTCCAGAAGCTGCACGTGGAGATCGACGCCCGGGACGCTGGTTTCGATCGGGGTCGCCTTGATGTCGAGGAGGCCGGCGGCCGAGGTCCCGATGAAGACGATGTGATCGCGGATGCGCTCCGGATCGACGCTGCCATCGACGACGTCGGCGATCGGCACGTAGCGGCTGTCACCGTCGCCGGTGAAGCGGCCGAAATGCGGGGACACCCGCGACTCCGAATCGGTGACGATCAACCGCCCGGTGCGCGGTGAACCGATGCGCACATCGGCGATCCCGCGCCCGGCACCCGCCCGTGCGAGCAGCGGGCCGCCCTCGAGCAGGCGCAAGACCTCGAGGGTGAGCGACGGGTGCAGTTCCTCGCCGAGGAAAGTGACCAGCGGCACCCGCCGCACGATGCCGTCGACATCGGGCAGGAGGGCGACCGAACCGATGCCGGCGGCGGCGTCCTCCAGCATCTCCAGGCTGGCGACTGCGCCGGGAAAGCGCGTCCGCAAGACCTGGGCGGGCTCGGTGCCGGCGGGACCCTGGAGCACGATCCGCCCGGTGCCGTCGGGAAGCGGCTGGTAGGTCCGGGCGGACGCCGTCCCCAGACGGGCGAGCACCACCGGCACATCCGCCATCGCCAGCGACAGGAGGAGGTCGCCCTGCGGCAGCCGCCCCAGCGCCCGAATCAGCTCGCGGTCCTCTATCCTCAACGCCTCGACGATCTTCTGCGGGCCGAGACGGCCCGGTTCCGCGAACACCACGTCGAACGCGACGACCCGGGCCCCGAGCTCGCCCAGCCGCTCGACGATGGTCGCGATGGTCGCCCGCGGCCAGGGCCACTGCCCGACCCGGTCCAGGCTGTCCTCGTCGATGTCGAGCACGGTGATCGGCACCGGCAGCGGCGCCTGGCGGTCGCGCGGGGTCAACTGCTGGTAGACGTCGAAGACCCGGTCCCGCAGCGGAGACAGGGCGTCCCCGGCCCCCGGCGGCGCCACCGGAGCCAGCCATGCACTTCCA
>CAYNIS010000114.1:0-9308 GCA_964397055.1 uncultured Rhodospirillaceae bacterium
CCGTAGCTCAGCTGGATAGAGTGCTGCCCTCCGAAGGCAGAGGTCACAGGTTCGAATCCTGTCGGGTCCGCCAGCCCAGCCTTTCTCCTGGTGGCCCCCGACGCTCCGGGGCTAGGCCGGGAGGGCTGCGAAGAGCGGCGCACAGCCGGTTCCGGCCAGCGTGTCGTCCAGTCGCCTGCGGTCGTCCGCCGACAGCGCGGCATGGGCCTCCCGCAGCCAGCGCAGACACTTGGCCTGATAGACGAAGGCCTCCTGTTCCCAGGGCTGGCCGTCGATCTCGCACCGGAACCTGGCGGCGCCGCGCTGCACCGCCGCGGCGTTGGCCAGGACGAACGGCACATAGACGCGGCCGATCTCACTCAGGAGGTCGCGCAGGGTCGACGGCGGATCAGCCAGATCGATCCAGTCCGCGGCGTCGACCTCCAGCCCGCTCAGGTCCTCGCACTTCTCGGTCCAGGCATAGGCGCGCGGCGACACCTCGAACGCGACGGCCGAGGGTGTTGGGTCGGTGATCACCAGCATGGTCATCTGCCCGTAGCAGGCGAAATCGCCGGCCCCCGGCCGATGGCCCAGCAGGTAGGGGGTGTTCTGGATATGGGCGTCGAAGATCTCGAGGAACCGGCGCCAGCTCGCCTCGATCACCGGGGCGGTGACGGCGTTCGAGCCGACCACGCCGATGCGCGAGATCTGGCGGTCGGCGAACCGGGCGCCGGTCTCCGCCCCCTCCTCCGGCGTCATCTGCGTGCGCCGGGCATAGGGCAGATAGGCTCCGGCCCGGCGGGTGTCGGGCGCGTAGGACCAGCGATAGTGGAACATGCACTTCGACAGCCACTCGTCGCCGTAATCCTCGATCAGGAGGTCCAGGAGCCGCAGGACCGGGTCGGCCGGGAACAAGGGGCGCGCCGGACAGGCCTCCTCAAGGTATTTCAGGATCGGCGTGGTGTCCGACTTCGCAAGGGTTAGGGCGCCGTCGCCATCGGGGGCGACGAGATAGGGGACGAGCGGCAGGGGCCGTTCCGGCAGGGCCTCGGCCTCCTTGCTGCCGGCGACGACGAACCGACAGGGCAGGCGCCGGAACCGCACGGCGGCGCGCAGCTTGCGGGTGTACGGCGACGCGCCGACGCCCACCACTCTCAGGTCGTGATCCCCACTCATGGCTTGCCCCCTTCGCACCGGTGTTCCCCGAACAGTACACGGACCCGCACCGGTTGGGAGGCAAAGGATCAGCTGCCGATCAGGGCCTGGGCCTCTCTGTCGGCGCGTCAGCGGTATCTGGCCGCGGTGATGAACTCGCTGAACGCCTCGCACCAGATCAGGACGGTCGTGTAGGCCTCGATATCCGTTCCCGGCGGCAGGTCGATCAGGAAACCGTCGAACGTCTTGATGTCGCCGACGCGACGCGCCTGATCCTTGATCGGCAGGAAACCGGCCTCGTCCTCGACGAATTCCTCGACCAAGTAGAGCATGTAGTTGGGCCCGGGCGACAGTGCCCCCTCATGCACCACCTGATCCGGGGTGATGCTGACCGTTCCCTCCCTCCAGTGCAGGAAGTCGCTGCCCTTGAGGTCGCGATCGAACGTCGCCTGGTACCGGGCGGTCCGCGCCGTGTCCGCCAGCATCGTGCGGTCGACGCTCGGCGGCGCCGTCAGGATCGGCAGCAGATAGATGCCGAGCGCGAAGCCGACGACGAAAACCACGGCGTGGGAGCCGAACAGCAGAATCCAGCGCAGCATGTGTCTGTCCTGACCGTGGCGACGATGCGCCTCTAGGTATCACCGATCGCGCCCAGGACAAGACGCGCGCGCCGGCACACCGATCGGATCCCGACATGTGCCGGGGGGCATCATGTCGACAGCGTCGCAAATGTCGACATCAGGCCACGAGATCGCTCCAGACGCGGAAGCCGGTCAAGACATGGCGGCCATAGGTCGTGGCGAGGGCGACGTCCGCCGCGTCCCGGCCCCGGGCGACCAGGATCCGACCGATCCGGCGCTGATTGTTGCGCGGATCGAAGACGTGCCAGCCGCCGCCCAGATAGACCTCCATCCACGCGGCGAAGTCGCCGGGCGGATAGGGCGGCTGCATGCCGACATCGCCCAGATAGCCCGTGCAATAGCGGGTCGGGATGTTGAGCGCCCGGCAGAACGCGATCGCGACATGGGTGAAGTCGCGGCACACGCCGACCTTCTCCTGATAGGCCTCGAACGCGCCGCGGGTGTCGCGCGCATGTTCGTAGCCGAAGGTCAGATGCCGGTGCACGTGATCCGAGATCGCCTGCACGCGTGCCCAGCCCGGCGGCACCTGACCGAACAGCCCCCAGGCGAGGTCGAGGAACCGATCGCTCTCGCAGAACCGGCTGGGCAGCAGGAAGACCAGCGCCTCCTCCGGCAGGTCCTGGACCGGATGCTCAACAGCCTCGAACGCCACGGGGTCGGTCCTGCCGCTGTCGCGGATGTCGAACTCGGTGCGGACGGTCAGTTGACCGGCCGGTGCGACGAGGCGCGTGCACCAGTTGCCGAAGCCGTCGCGATAGCCGGTCATCGGCACCGCCGGGTCGGTGATCATGTGGTCGGGCCGGATCAGGTCCGATACCCGCGAGTAGTGGACGTTGAGCGTCATGACGGCCGGGCTCGGGCTGGGGAAAGCGTACGAGATCTCGTAGCCGCTGCGCAGGATCACGGGCGAAGGCTCCTTGGTTGGCTGAAAGCCGGTGCTTCGACACCACCGCTGCAACCCCCGTGCCGGGCGTTGGCGGGGCTGCCGGCCTTGTGCCATCGTCGGTCCGACACGCGTCAATCAGCGAGGGTAGGCGACATGGCAGGCGTTTCCGCATCCGGCGTGGCCCCGATCGAGGCCCGGGTGGCCGCGGTCGAAGCGGCGTTGAGGGAGGCCGGCCATGACCCGGCCGCCTATATCGAGGCCTTCATCCATACGGTCGAAGAGGAGTGGGTGCCCCGCAACGGCGCCCGCATCGTCGCCCGGGCCTGGACCGACCCCGCGTTCAAGGAACGGCTGATGAGCGATGGTCGTTCGGCGGTGTTCGAGATGGGCTTCACCATGCCCGCCCACCACAAGTACTTCGTCGTCCTGGAGAACACGGACGCGGTGCACAACGTCATCGTCTGCACCCAGTGTTCCTGCACCGCGATGTCGATCATCGGGCTGCCGCCGGGCTGGTACAAGGATTTCGACTACCGCGCCCGCGTCGTTCGGGAATCGCGCACCGTCCTGCGGGAGATGGGCCTGGACTTGCCGGAGGGCACGGAAATCCGGGTCTGGGACACCTCCGCCGACACGCGCTACATGGTGCTGCCCGCACGGCCCGCCGGCACCGACGGCTGGAGCGAGGACGCGCTCGCCGCCCTGGTGACCAAGGATGCCATGATCGGCGTCGCCCGCGTCGAACTGGCGAAGGGGGAGGATCGGGCCTGATGGACGCGATGCACGATCTGGGCGGAAAACAGGGCTTCGGCGCGATCCGCCATGAGGACGACGCCGACCCGTTCCATGCCGAATGGGAAAAGAAGGCCAACGCGCTCTACACCTTCGCGGTGCGCGAAGGCCTGATGAACATGGACGAGTACCGCCATGGCATCGAGCGGATGGACCCGCGCCACTACCTGTCCGCCAGCTACTACGAACGCTCGCTGACCGGGCTCGCCACCATGCTGGTCGAGAAGGGCGTCGTGACCCGGGAACGGCTGGAGGAACTGGCCGGCGGCGCCTTCCCGCTCGGCCGGGCGAACGGCCCGGGCCGCGGCAACGCCCCCGACCGCCGCCGCTTCCGGCCGGGCGACCGGGTCAGGGTCAAGGACGACTACGTTTCCGGGCATGTCCGCGCGCCGGCCTACATCCGCGGCAAGACCGGGGTGGTGGTGCACGAGACCCCGGCCTATCCGTTCCCCGATGCATCCGCCCATGGCGTGCCGTCGGAGCCGGAGCCGACCTATGACGTGCGCTTCGATGCGGCGGAGCTGTGGCACGACGCGGCCGATCAGGCGGCGGTCCATGTCGGCGTATTCCAGAGTTATCTGGAGCCGGCAGAGTAGAAGCTTGGGGCAACTCCCGCAGTGCAGCAACAAAAACCAAGACAACCCTGGATCCTGAACTGTCGCATTGCAAATAACATTTAGCCGGGCTTCCTAATCAAGCACCTCTTTACTTGCCCGAGATCCTGAAGTTAGGCTCGACCCTCAAGAAGACCGGTGGTGGCATTGGGTCACCGCCGGTCGGCCGGCAAGCGGGAACAACCCGCCCGGCCCAGATCGAGGGAGAGAACCGCCATGTTCACGACCAGTCTCCGGCGAGCCCTGACGGCAGTTGCGGTTGCAGCCGGCCTTGCCGCCAGCCCGGCCGCGGCCGAGGAAACCATCAAGATCGGCTACATGGATCCGTTTTCGGGCACCTTCGCCACGGTCGGCGACCAGAACCTGAAGCAGTTCCAGTTCGTCATCGACCGCATAAATGCCGCCGGCGGGGCGCTGGGCCGCAAGTTCGAGATGGTGACCTGCGATACCAAGACCCAGGCGTCGGAGGCGCTGGTCTGCCTCAAGAACTTCACCGACCAGGGGCTGCCGATCTTCTTCCACTGCTCCGGCTCAAACCTCGGCGCCGCCCTGATCGAGGCGACGGAGAAGCACAACCGGCGCAACCCGGACAACCGCATCCTCTACATGAACTGCGGGGCGGTCGCGACCGAGCTTACCGGCGAGAAGTGCAGCTACTGGCATTTCCGGTTCGACGCCAACGTTTTGCAGAAGGTAAAGGCGCTGGTCGCCGCCCTGCCGGAGACGGTGAAGAGCGTCTACCTCCTTAACCAGGACTACCTGTTCGGCCAGTCGGTGAGCCAGGACGCCAAGCTGTTCCTGGCGGAACTGCGCCCCGACATCGAGATCGTCGGCGACGAGTTGATCCCGCTGGGCAAGGTCAAGGACTTCCAGCCCTACATCACGAAGATCAACGCCTCCGGCGCCGATGCCATCATCACCGGCAACTGGGGCCCGGACATGTCGCTGTTCGTGCGCGCGGGCATGGACGCCGGCATCGATACCCGCTTCTACACCATGTACGCCCATCTGGGCGGCGGCCCGACCGCCATCGGCGAGAAGGGTAACGGCAAGGTCTTCGTGGTTCAGGCGTTCAACCCGAACGTTCCGGTCGACCTCGGCAAGGCGGACGCCGAGGCCTATGTCGCCGAGTTCCAGTCGGGCCACGATTTCGATTTCTACGGAGCGGGCTTCCGCACGACCTTCGAAATGCTGGTCAACGCCATCAACCAGGCGGAATCGACCGACCCCGAAGCGGTGGCGGGCGAGCTTGCCGGCATGCGGGTGACCAACTTCCTGGGCGAAGAGTGGTACATGCGCCCGGACGATCACCAGTTGATGTCGGATTACTACATCGCCGTGTTCTCCGACGATGTGAAGTACGACAGCGAGGATACCGGCCTCGGCTGGAAGACCGATGTCGCCCTCGTTGCCTCCCAGATGGATCACGAGACGGCGTGCGAGATGCGTCGGCCCTGAACCGGCAGGCCGGCAGCCTCACCGGTCGGGCCTGCCTTTCCCGGGCAGGCCCCTCCGCCGGTCCCCGCCCTTCTACCCATCACGACAGCCGCTGACCGAGCGACCGCCCCAGACGGTGTTGCCCGGTTCGGCGGGAAGCGAGTCCAGACATGGATCTCTTCATCCTTTCGCTTCTGAACGGCATTGTCTACGGCCTGCTCCTCTTCATGCTTGCTTCCGGCCTCACCCTGATCTTCTCCATGATGGGGGTGCTCAACTTCGCCCATGCCAGCGTCTACATGCTGGGGGCCTACTTCGCCTATGAGATCTCGACGGCGGTCGGGTTCTGGCCGGCCCTCGTCCTCGCCCCGCTCCTTTGTGCGCTGGTCGGTGCCGGGATCGAGATGTGGGGGCTGCGCCGGGTGCACCATCACGGCCATGTGGCGGAGCTCTTGTTCACCTTCGGCCTTGCCTTCGTCATCGAAAAGATCGTGCAGATGGCCTGGGGCCTGTTGCCGGTGCCGTACCGCATCCCGGACAGTCTCGACTTCGCGCTGTTCGAAATCTACGGCAACAACTTCCACGCCTACCGGGCGTTCATGCTGGTGATCTCGCTTCTGATGTTCGCGTCGATCTGGCTGCTTCTGACGCGCACGCGGATCGGGCTGATCATCCAGGCGGCCCTCACCCATCCGGAGATGGTCTCCGCCCTCGGCCACAATGTTCCGCGCGTCTTCACCGGCGTCTTCGCGGCCGGATCGGCGCTGGCCGGGCTCGCCGGGGTGATCGGCGGCAACATGTTCACGACCGACAGCGGCATGGCCTTCGCCATGGGGCCGATCGTCTTCGTCGTCGTGGTGTTCGGCGGCCTCGGGTCGCTTACCGGTTGCTTCATCGCCTCCTTGCTGATGGGCCTGATCCAGACCTTCGCGATCACCCTCAATGTCTCGCTCAACGACCTGACGACCGCGCTCTTCGGGCTCTCCTTCTCGACCGATCACTTCTTCGGCGAGCTGATGAACCTGACCCTGCCGCGCGTCGGCGCGTTGCTGCCCTTCATGCTGCTGGTCGTGATCCTGGCCGTTCGGCCACGCGGCCTCATGGGAACCCGCGACACATGACCCAGACCAACATCCAGATCACCGACGCCGAAACGGCCCCTGCCGTCGGCGAAGCCACGGGCGGCGCGATCCTGGCGGGATGGCCCTGGGCGCTGGCCGCCCTCGTCGCCATCGCCCTGCCCTGGCTGTTCTACGACTACGCCGAGGGGCGGCATTCCGGCTTCGTCATCTCGATGGCGAGCCTGATGGGCATCATGATGATCTTCGCGATGTCCTATAACATCCTGCTCGGCCAGACCGGGCTCTTGTCCTTCGGGCACGCGGTCTACTACGGCATCGGCGCCTATTCGGCGATCCACGTCATCAACTACATGTCCGACGGCCACCCGTTCTGGTCGCTGATGCCGATGGAACTGTTGCCGATCGTCGGCGGCATCGGCGGCGCGCTCATAGGGATGGCGATCGGGCCCTTGATGGCGCCGCACCGCGCCGTCGCCTTCGCCATGATCACCATGGGCATCGGCGAATTGGTGACCCAGGCGGCGATCACCTTCCAGTCCTTCTTCGGTGGCGAGAACGGCATCTCCGCCTGGCGCGACGAGGGCTGGAGCCTGGTCGGCGCGACCTACGGCCCGGACATCGAGGTCTACTACCTGATCGTCGCGTGGCTGATCATCGCCGTCTTCGGCATGTACCTCCTGACCAGGACGCCGCTCGGCCAGATGGCCAACGCCACCCGCGACAACTTCGAACGTGCCCAGTTCGTCGGCTACGACTACCGCCGCATCCGCTACTACAACATCATCTGTTCGGCGTTCTTCGCCGGCATCGCGGGCGCGCTCTTCGCCGTCAATGCGGAGACCGTGACCTTCGACACGGTGAACGCGATCACCTCCGCCAACGCGCTCCTGATGGCGTTCATCGGCGGGGTCGGCGTGTTCTTCGGCCCGCTCATCGGCACGGTCGTGGTGATCCTGTTCCAGACCTGGATCGGCGGGCTGTCGAGTGCGTGGATGGTCTATATCGGGGTCCTGTTTATCGCCATGGTGATGTACGCCCCGGGCGGGATCGCCGGGATCATCGTCGGCCATCGCCGCTACTGGCAGGCCGGGCTGATGGGTCGTCTGGCGATGCCGTATCTGCGCATGGGGGCCGCGGCCCTGGTCCTCCTCGCCGGCTTCGTCACGCTGATCGAGATCCTGGCCTACATCACCATCGGCCAGGCCCAGTCGAAGCCGCTCTATCTCCTGTGGATGACGATTGCGACACCGGACGACCCGGATCTGACGGCGATGCCATGGATCGCGGCATTGGTCCTCATCGCCGTCGGCTACGGCCTGGTGATGAGCCAGATGAAGCCGCTTCTGACCGCGATCGAGTTCGTCGACGACAAGATCAAGCAGAAGGAGGCCGGGCTGTGACCACGACCGGTGCATTCGCCCAGGACAGCGCACCTGACAGCGCACCTGACAGCGCACAGGACACGGCACCGCTGGCAATCGAGCTGCGCAACGTCCACAAGAGCTTCGGGCCCACCCAGATCATCAAGGGCGTGTCGATAGAGGTGCCGAGGGGGCACCGGCACGCCATCATCGGCCCCAACGGGGCCGGCAAGACCACTCTCTTCAACCTGATCTCCGGCCGCTACTGGGTGTCCTCGGGGACGATCTCCCTCAACGGGCAGCCGATCCACAACACCCCGCCCTACAAGATCGCGCGCAGGGGCCTGTCGCGGTCCTTCCAGGTCACCTCGATCTTCCCGAAGATGACGGTGTTCGAGAACATCCGCTGCGGCCTCCTGTGGGCGCGCGGCTACCGCTATTCGTGCTGGCATCTCCTCGGTCTCCAGAAGGATCTGAACGAGGAGGCGGATCACTGGGTCGGCCTGCTCAACCTCACCCGGCGCCGCGACACCCCGGCCGGGCTCCTGTCCTATGCCGAGCAACGGGCACTGGAGGTCGGGGTGACGGTGGTGGGCGGGGCGGAGGTTGTCCTGCTCGACGAACCCACCGCCGGCATGAGCCATTCGGAAACCGAATACGCGGTCGACCTGATCCGGCGCGTGACCGAGGGCAAGACGCTGATCATCGTCGAGCACGACATGAGCGTCGTGTTCGGGCTTGCCGACCGGATCAGCGTGCTGGTCTACGGCGAGGTGATCGCCTCCGACACGCCCGAGGCGATCCGCGGATCGAACGCGGTGCAGGAAGCCTATCTGGGATCGGAGGCGGCGTGATGCTCGATGTCCAGAATCTCCACGCCTATTACGGCAAGAGCCACATCCTCCAGGGCGTCGATCTCAGGGTCGAGGAAGGCCAGATCGTCTCCCTCCTCGGCCGCAACGGGGTCGGTCGCTCGACCTGCTGCAAGGCGATCATGGGGCTCGTCGAGCCGGTCGGGTCGATCAACTTCAAGGGAATGGAGCTCGCCGGCCGGCGCCCGGACCAGGTGGCCCGGGCGGGCATCGGCTATGTACCGGAAGACCGGCTGGTGTTCCCCGGCCTGACCGTTCAGCAAAACCTGGAACTGGGGTTGAAGGAGGCCGGGCGCTTCGGACGCTGGAGCTTCGACGACATGTACCGGATGTTCCCGAACCTTGGGGAGCGGCGGGACAACATGGCGGCCGTCCTGTCCGGCGGCGAGCAGCAGATGCTGACCATGTGCCGGACCCTGATGGGGGACCCGGAACTGATCATCATCGACGAGCCGACGGAGGGGCTGGCACCGCGCCTGGTGACCCAGG
>CAYNIS010000115.1:0-9243 GCA_964397055.1 uncultured Rhodospirillaceae bacterium
CAACAGGATAGAGCATCCGCCTTCTAAGCGGACGGTTGCAGGTTCGAGTCCTGCCGGGGTCGCCACCGCCTTGCCCGGCCAGCCGGGACTGATCGTCGAGGGGAGGATGCCATGGCCGAATCCAACCAGGCGAAGGAGCTTTGCGAGGCGGCAGCGGGCGGCAGCGTCGCGACCGTGGTCAAGCTGATCGGGGCGGGTGCTTCCCTCGACGGCATCGACCCGAAGAGCGGACTGACACCGCTGGTCGCCGCCTTGCGCGCCGGCCGGGCCGTCATCGTCGGCCGCCTGTTGAAGGCCGGCGCCGACCCCAACCGGGCGAGTGCCGACGGGCCCGATCACACGACACCGCTCCACCTCGCCGCCGGCAAGGGCGATACGGCTTCCCTCGAGGTGCTTCTCGACCATGGCGCGGACGTCGATGCCCGGATCAAGCTCTGGAACGGCACGCCCGGCTGCACGCCGCTTATGGCCGCTGCCGAAGCCGGCCAGGCGGCGGCCGTCGCCCTGCTGCTGGACCGCGGAGCCGACCCGGCGGCGATCGACCAGGCCGGCGTGACAGCGATCGGCTATGCCCGCCGGGCGGGGGCGAAGGACATCGAAGCGCTTTTGCGGGAGGCGATCGCGGCCGTGCCGGTCGCCGCCGATCAGCCGCAACAGCTGATCGCGGCCGCCCATGACGGTATGGCGGACCGCGTCCAGGCGCTGATCGCGGCCGGTGTGCCGGTCGACACCCCTTCTCCACGGGGCGAAACCGCGCTCAAGGTCGCGGCCGGCACCAACGAGGCGGCGGTGATCTCCGCCCTGATCAAGGCCGGGGCCGACGTCAACGCCCGCTCGCCAAAGGGCTGGTTGCCGATCACCAGCTACGGGATGAAGGTGAAGACGGCGACGCTGCTGCTCGACGCCGGGGCCGACCCGAATGCCGGGATGACCGACGGCATGACGGCGATGCACTGGGCCTTCCAGTCCGGCGACAAGAAGATCGTCGAGCTGATGCTGAAGGCCGGCGGGCGCCTCGACCTGCCGGCGGAGGAGCGGGACCCCTTCGTCGATCGGGTACGTCGGGTCAACCGGGGCGCGCTTGCGCTGCTGCAAGAGTATCTGGGGGTCGCCGCCGATCCGGTCGATCCGGCCGCGGAGAGCCTCAAGGCCCTCCCCAAGCATGCAGCCGACCCGGCCTTCCTCGCGGCGTCGGAGGAGCTTGCGGCGCTGTTCAACCGCAAGCCTTCGGCCTGGAAGCGGCGCAAGGGTGTGCTGCTGTTCGCCAATGTCAGCCTGGGCAAGCACCTCTCGCGGCACTACGGCCCGGCGCCTGACGCGGAGGAGGCCGATCGCGAGTGGATCATGCCCCTGTTCGCCAGGCTGCAGCAGGACATCCTCGCCCGCGGCTATTCCCTCGTCGTGAATGACGCGCTCCTGGAACAGGGCCGCGGCCCGGTCCTGTTGTTCCCGACGACGGACAAGTTCGCCGTCCTGGCGGCGGTCGGCACCAACGGTAACAACCACGGGCACGACACCCAGGCGGTGGTCCGCTGGCTTCGGGACCTCGACCGCGAGCGGCCGTTTCGCCTGCTCGCCTGCGGGCATGATTTCCTGGAGGGCCGTTTCGAGGCCCCGGTCGCCGACGCGGGTGCATTGGCCCGGCGCCTGATCGAGTTCTGCCCGGATGTCACCGACTTCGCCTACGCCTCGGCCGAGAAGTGGACCGAAGAGCAGATCGTCGAGGCCGTCGCCGAGGACCTCACGCAAGCCCAGGGCTTCTTCCTGTGGTGGGACTGATGGCTGCGGCCCGCGCCGGCGGTTGATTGACAAAAAGAACCGCCGGCACGCCGGTCAGGATGCCGCGTCCGTCGTTGGCAGTCCGGCTTGCGGCTGGGCTTCGGCTGGAGCGTCCGACGATGCTTCCGCAGCCCGCATTTCTAGCGATGGCGCGGGGTCCGCCGATGCTGCCGCGGGACCCGGCCCGGCGGTCCCGTCGAAGGCCGCCTTCGCCTGAAGCCGCACTCGTCGCTCGCGCATCAGCACGTAGCAGAGGCCGGGCACGAAGATGAGGGTGACCGGGGACGCGACCAGGAGGCCGCTGATCATGATCGCCGCCATCGGCTCGAACAGCGCCCCGCCGGCGATCGCCATGGGCAGCAGGCCGAACACCGTTGTCAGAGAAGTCAGGATGATCGGCCGAGCCCGCTGCCGGGCAGCCTCGACGATCGCGTCTTCGAGCCCCATCCGCTGGCGTTCCAGATCGATCTGGTCAATCAGGACGATCGCGTTGTTGATGATGATGCCCATCAACGACATCAAGCCCAGCACGGCGAAGAAGGACATGGGGTGGCCGAGGATCAGCAGGCCGAACGGCGCGCCGATCATGATCAACGGGATGGTCAGAAAGGTCGCGAGCGTGCGCCGCGCCGAGTTGAACTGGAACATCAGGGCTGCGATCATTATGCCGAGCGCGACCGGCAGGTTGCTGCCGATTTCCGTGTAGGCGTCCGTGCTGTCCTCGATCTCGCCGCCGATCGAGATCGCATAGTCCGGCCCGAGATCGAGGGCGTCCAGCGTCGGCTGAATGCGGGAGAGCAGCTCGACTGCCGAAAGGCTGGCACTCTTCGCCGAGATAACGATCTGGCGAACCTGGTTCATGCGCCGGATTTCGGAGAACTCGAGCCGCGGCCTGAAGGTCGCGATCTGATCGACTGAGATCAGAGCGCCGCCGGCCGCAACCGAGAGGTTGGCGAGGTCCTCGATACTGTCGCGACTGGCCTCGGTCGCGCGCAGGACGATCGGGATCTGCTCATCGCCCTCCCGGTAGATCGAGTATGTCGTCCCGGAGAAGTAGGCCGCCATCACCTCCGAGATGTCTTCGGAGGTGATGCCGAACTCGCGGGCCCTGTCCTGGGCGATATCGACCACGAGCTTGACGACCTTGCCGCCCCAGTCGGTGTCGTTGCGGATCAGATCCGGGACCTGCGCGAAACCGGCCTCGACCTCGCGGGCGGCGGCCAGCAGCGTATCGGCCTCGGGTCCGGTGATCTCGACGTCGACAATGCCGGACTCGTTGCCTCCCTGGCTCAGCCTCGTCACCCGGAAGCGTGCCTCCGGGAATTGCTCGACGAAGACGCGTCGTGCCCGGCGCGCCGTGTCGATCGCGGCGTCGAGGTCGGTCGTGTTGACCGCGAAGAAGGCACTGGCCGGGTCGGGATCGGCCGGCGCGAGGGAGAGATAGAAGCGCGGCCCCCCTTCACCGATGTAGATCGTCGAGTTCACCACTCCCGGGTTGATCGTCCTGTCGGACAGCCATTCCTCGACGCGAAGGGCCAGCCGCTCGGTCTCGGAGATCGCCGTGTCCTTGGACATGTCCATGTAGATCAGGAAGTCGGCGCGTTCCGAGTACGGAAACATCTGCGGCTTGACGAAAGCGAACTGGGAGAGGCTGGCGCCGACCACGAGGA
Organism: uncultured Rhodospirillaceae bacterium; assembly: GCA_964397055.1. Taxonomy (GTDB): domain Bacteria; phylum Pseudomonadota; class Alphaproteobacteria; order CAYNIS01; family CAYNIS01; genus CAYNIS01. Next base: position 3,450 of record CAYNIS010000115.1, read on the forward strand.
GGGTTGCGATCGTGGACAGGGCACCGAACGGCAAGAGACGGCGCGACAGCTTGGCGTACGCGCTGGTGAGCGGCCCCGGCTCGGCGGATTGCGCTTTCGGCTTCAGGAGCAGGACGGCGAGGAAGGGCAGGATGTAGAGCGAGGTGAGCCAGGAGCCGAACAGCATCGCCGCGACGACGGCCCCCAGCGAATAGGCGAATTCGCCTTCGGACCCGCTCAACAGCAGCATCGGGATAAAGGCGGATATCGTGGTGACCGAGGCGACCGCCAGCGGCACCGTGTACTGCGACCCGGCGGCTTCCGCGGCTTCGCGCGGGTCGACCCCGGCATTGACCTTGGTCTCGATGTCCTCGACCACGACCAGCCCGTTGTCGACCAGGAGGCCGAGCGAGATGATGACCGCCGCGATCGACACCTGCTCGATGTCGATGCCGAGGAAGCCCATGCTGGCAAGCGCGAAGCAGATCGTGAACGGCACGATGCACGCGATCACGATCGCCGCGCGCAGGCCGAGGAACAGCAGCATCACAACGAAGACGACCACGAAGGTCTGGCCGACATTGGAGAGCGCGTTGTTGACGGCCGCCGTGACGTTGGTCTCCTGGAACGTCGAGATGTGGTAGGCGATGCCGATCGGCTGCGTCAGCTCGTGGCTCTCGATCCGTTCCTTCAGGAGCCGGCCAAGCACCTGGATGTCGGCGGCGTCCGACATCTCGACCGCCAGGACGACGGCCGGGTCGCCATTGAAGAAGACCGGCCCGTCCTTGGGGTCGACGAAACCGCGGCGAACCCCGACGAGGTCGGCGAGGCGCACGAACCCCGACAGGCCGGCAACCTTGGTCAGGACACCGCGGATCTCATCCACGGAGCGCAGATCGCCGTTCGCTTCGAGCACGATGCGGGTGCCGTCGGCATCGATTTCGCCCGCCGGCAGGATCACGTTCTGGCCGCGCAAGTCTTCCAGGAGTTGGGTGATCTGGACCCCGACCGAGGCGAGCTTGCGCGCGTCGAGGTCGAGCCAGATGCGCTCCTCCTGTTCGCCAAAGAGGGTGACCTTGGTGACGCCGGGCACCTGGTAGAGCGCTTTCTGCAGGTCTTCCGCGGCGTCGGCGATGACCGCGAGGTCGAAACCGTCGCCGGTCACCGCGATCGTCGCGATCGAAACGTCGCCGTAGTCGGTGTTGACGATCGGCCCGATCGTGCCCGCCGGCAGATCGGCGCGGACATCGTCCATCTTGTTGCGGAGATCCTCCCAGGCGTCTTCGATGGCCGTCCCGTAGAGGTCGTCGCGGAGGTCGACGTAAAAGAGCGCCTTTCCGGACTGGATGATCGTTTCGATATCCATGATCGCCCCGATCTCGCGCATCTTGCGTTCGATCGGGATCGCAATCAGGTTTTCGATCCGTTCCGGCGACATGCCGTCGAACCTAGCGATGGCCGCGGCGGTGCGGATCGTGATCGCCGGGTCCTCCCGCTTGGGCAGGCTGAAATAGGACATGCCGCCCATAACGAGGACCAGCAGCATGACGAGGACGGTGAACCGTGAGGTGTCGAGGCCGAAGCCGGTCAGGCTCTGCATCGCTGGTCACTCCCCGCGCGCGCTGCGCGGGTCCTCGATCAGCCGGACCTCCATGCCCTCGCGCAGGAAGGACACGCCGGCCGAGGCCACCCGCTCGCCCGGTTCCAGGCCCTCGACGACGATGAACCGGTTTTCGCGCAGGCCGGCGATCTGCACCTCCCGCCGCCGGACCGTGCTCGTCTCCTCGTCGAACACGAAGACCGGCACCGGGGCGGTCCCCCCACGTGAAAAGTTCTCGAGCGTGCCGCGTTCCGCGATCGCCGCGGTGATCGGGATCAGGAGGCCGCGATCGGCCTGCAGATTGATCTCGAAGGCGACCTCGACCGCCATTCCGGCGCGCACCAGCGGGTGGTCGCCGACGACCGCGACCGTCACCGGGAAGGAGGACACCGTGTCGGCCCGCTCGCCGAGCTCGCTCACCACCACGTCGAGGACGACGCTTGGATCGTCGGCCAGCCGGATCACGCCCGGTGTGCCGACCACCAGCTGCGACAGGGTCTCGAAATTGACCGAGAACGAGACCTCGAAGGATGCCGGATTGTAGAGCGAGGTGATCGGGACGCCGGCCCCGACGGTGGCAAACGAGTCGGCGTCGACGGAATTGATGATGCCCGCGAATGGGGCGAAGATCACCGTCTTCTCCAGATCCTCGCGGGCCGACGCCAGCGACTGTTCCGCCTGCCTCAGTTGGGCCTCGCTGCGCCGCAGATCGGTGCGCGCATTGTCGAGCGCAACGCGGGTCGTGGTGCCGCTGCGGAACAGTTCCTCCTGGCGGTTGAGATCGTCGCGGTCCTGGGCGACGGTCGCCCGCGCTTCGTCAACCGCGGCCTGGCGTATCTGCAACGCGGACTCGAACTGTTCACTGTCAAGGCGGGCCAGTTCCTGACCCTGGTCGACGCGCTGACCGACCGACAGGTTCACCTCGCCCAGCTTGCCGGGTACCTCGAACGACAGGGATGTGATGTCCTGAGGTTCCAGTACACCGGGGTATTGCCGGGCGATGGTATTCTCGCCCGCTGCCACGACCGTCGTGACGAGCCCGCGGATCGGTGGGGCCGCCATGCCGGCATCTGCGCTGTCGTCGTCGCAGGCGCCGACCAAGACGCCGAGGGCGAGGATCAGGCTAAGGCGTCTCATTCTCGGAACTCCCGCGCGACAGAAAAACAGGTCTTTGCGCTTTTTGGGCTACCTTAAGGGTCGCACACCCGACGAGGTTAGATGTTCACGCAAGCTTCGGGATCGGTAAGGACAATGCGCGCCGCGCGACGGACATTTCCCGCCAAAGAGAGCCAGGGAAAGCTGCTCGGCACTCTGGTGTGCCCGACGGTCGCATTCGCGGTATCTCGAGGCATCCCGATCGAGCGGATCGAAGCCGAGACCGGCGCCACGGCCGTCGACCTCATCAACCCGGACACGCGCCTGCCCGCCCAGACCGCGCCCCGAATATGGCTGCTCCTGGCGGAGCAGCGTGCCGCGGAGGTTCCGCTCTCGATCGAAATGGCGCGGGCGACGCCGTTCTCGTTCCTCGGTCACATCGCCTTCGCCGCGCAGTTCGCGACCGATCTTCACGCAGCCCTGGGGCTTCTGGTCCGCAACCGGGTCGTGGTCGCGGACCTGGCCCATATCGACCTTGTCCATGCCGGCGACGAGGTGGCCTTCGAAGCGAGCCACCCGCTGGATGCGCTCGACGGCGGCCGCACGCTGGAGCTGTCATTTGCGGTCCTCTGGCGGTTGGTGGCCGAGCTTCTCGACCTTGATCAAAGCCTCAAGCGGGTGGAGCTGTCACACCCGCCCTTCGGTGCGCCTGCCGCCTATGCGGAGTTCTTCCGGGTGCCCGTCCTGTTCGACCAGCCCCGTAACGCCCTGGTGTTCCACGCAACGGCGCTGTCCGCTCCGATTCCGAAGGCCAACATCGGTCTCTTCACCTATGTTGACGCGCACTTCGACCAGATCCGCAAGCGGATCGAACGGGACCACGCGCCGGACGACCTGCAGTCGCTGCGACGGGCGATCGTCGAGTTGAGTACCCATGGCGATTTCCGTGCCGATGCTGTCGCCGCCCATGCCGGGCTCAGCCTGCGCTCCGCACAGCGCATGGCAGCCGCCAACGGCGTCTCGCTGCAGGCTATGATTACCGAAATCCGGGCGGCCAATGCGATCGAGCTCCTGGACGACCCGAGATATGACATCGCCAGCATCGCCCACCTGGTCGGCTACTCCGACGACCGCGCGTTCCGGCGTGCCTTCAAGCGCTGGACCGGGACCACACCGTCGGACCATCGCGGCCGGCGGTGGGATGAAAAAGACGGGGCCGGGCGGTGAGCGATCAGCATCGCCGGGCGGACTGGCGACCGGTCGCGTGCGAAAGCGACCTGCCGGCAGCCGGGGTGCGCCGGGTGACCGTCGCCGGCCAGTCCCTGGTCCTGGTGCGGGACGGTGACCACGTCGTCGCCGTGCAGCCGAACTGTCCGCATGATCACGCCGATCTCGGCCACGGCCATGTCGCCGACGGGCGGCTTGTCTGCCCGCGGCACGAGGCGTCGTTCTGCCTCGCCACCGGGGAGGTTTCCGCCGGCTGGCGCCTGACCCCGCTCAAGCGCTACGCCGCCCGCCTCTCCGATGGGCAGGTGGAGGTCGATGCGGCGGCGGTCGAGGCCGATCCGCCGCGCAAGGTCGCCCAGCGCTGGGATCTAACGCGCGGCTGACGCCTGGCACCGGCCTTGCTAGCCTTATTGCCGTTGACCACAGGAGGAGGTGATGATGGCTGATGCGACCCCGATCCACGACACGGTCCTGACCGGCGGCACCGTGATCGACCCGGCCGCCGGACGTCACGGCCGCTTCGACGTCGCGGTCACCGGCGGCCGCATAAGTGCCGTGGCCGAGGACTTGTCGACGGCCACCGCGCGGCAGCGGATCGATGTCACCGGCCGCCTGGTCCTGCCCGGCCTGATCGACACCCACGCCCATGTCTACCAGCACGTCACCGGCAAGTTCGGGCTCGCCCCGGACCTCGTCGGGGTGCGCTCCGCCTCGACCACGGTGGTCGACCAGGGCGGCCCGTCCTGCATGACCCTGCCGGGCTTCCGCCACTACATCGTCGAGCCGGCACGGACCCGCGTCGTCTGTTTCCTCAGCTGCTATCTGGTCGGCGGGCTGGAGGGGCACCTCTACCCCGACCTCTACGGCCCGCACGGCGTCAACATCGAGCACACGACGCGTGTAGCGATCGAAAACCGCGATCTGGTCAAGGGCATCAAGGCCCATGCGGAGATCGGCGGCGCATCCCGCTGGGGCCTGGAGGTCATCAAGCTCGGCAAGGAGATCGCGCGGGGGGCGGAACTGCCGCTCTACATCCATCTGGGCCAGCTGTGGCCGACCAAGGACGACGATGTCCCGCCGGCCGACGAGCTGATCCGGGAACTGGTGCCGCTGATGGATCCGGGCGACGTCCTCGCCCACCCGTTCACCCGCCACCCCGGCGGCTTCGTCAGCATGGAAACCGGGGAGGTCCACCCGATCGTGTTCGAGGCGCTGGAGCGTGGTGTCCTCGTCGATGTCGGCCACGGTTCCCATTTCAGCTTCGACATGGCGAAGCGCGTGATCGACGCCGGCATCCGGCCGACCACACTGGGCGCCGACCTCCACGGCTACAACACCCGGGTCTCCGGGGAGAACGCCGACAGCGACAACCCGTTCTTCGGCGTCGCCCCGTTCAACCTGACCGTCGCGATGAGCGAGCTTCTGGCGCTCGGCCTGACCCTCGACGAGGTCGCGGAGACGGTGACCTCGAACCCGGCGCGCCTGTTGCGCATGGAGGACGAGATCGGGACGCTGGCCGAGGGGCGCGTCGCCGACATCAGCGTGCTCACGCTAGAAACCGGTCGCTTCGTGCTCTCGGACAACAGCGGTGTGGAGGTCGTGACCGACCGTCTGATCCGCCCGGGCTTCTGTTTGCGCGCCGGCGAACGGGTCGACGCGGACTCACCCTTCGTGCCCGCCCCGGTCATGGCGGCGGCCTGAGGTTCCCTATCGACCAATGAACATGTCGACCAATGAACATGTCGACCATTGAAGTCGTCGAGCCCGCCTGGGTGGCGGTCCGCCCGGCCACCGTGACCGGGCTCGCCCCGCGCACATTGCTCCATGCCGGCCCGCCCTTCAACCAGCTTATAGGGGACTTTCAGTTGCTTTACGCGAAACCAGAAGTCAAAA